>CAMCTH010000423.1 GCA_945877965.1 Planctomicrobium piriforme
CAACTCGCTCCATGAAGACCGACGAACTCCGCGAAAAGTATCTCGATTTCTTTGTCTCGAAGGGCTGCACCCGCAAGAGCAGCGACGTGCTCGTCCCGCGCTGGGACCCGTCGGTCTTGTTCACGCCGGCCGGCATGAACCAGTTCAAGGATCACTTTCTCGGCAAGTGCAAGTTGGAGTTCACCAAGGCGACGACGTGCCAAAAGTGCCTCCGCACCGGCGACATCGACAACGTCGGTCGGACGGCCTATCACCACACGTTCTTCGAGATGCTCGGCAACTTCAGCTTCGGCGATTACTTCAAGCGCGAAGCGATCAACTGGGCCTGGGAATTTTTAACGGACAAAAAGTGGTTGGGCCTGCCGAAAGACAAGCTCACCGTCACCGTTTACTTGGACGACGATGAAGCGGCCGGCATTTGGCAAAAAGACATCGGCCTGACGACCGACCGCATCGAGCGGATGGGCGAAGACGACAACTTCTGGCCGGCCGGCGCGCCGACGCAAGGTCCCGACGGCGTCTGCGGCCCGTGCTCGGAAATCTTCTTCCATCCGCCGAGCGGCAAGAGCGTCGAGATTTGGAACTTGGTGTTCACGCAGTTCAACCGCGTCGGCAACCCGCCGAACAATCTCCGCCCGCTGCCGAGCAAGAACATCGACACCGGCATGGGCCTCGAGCGCATCGCCTCGGTCCTGCAGGGACACGAGACGAACTACCACATCGACATTTTGCGCCCGCTGGTCGAAGCGGCCGGCGAAGTCTGCGGTCGCAAATACGATCCGACCGGCGACGACGGCCGACGTCTACGTCGCATCGCCGATCACGTTCGCGCCTGCAGCTTCGCGATCCACGAGAACGTTTATCCCGACAAGCAGAAGCAAGGCTACGTCATTCGCCGCTTGCTCCGTCGCGCGGTGCTCGACGGTCGCCAGATGGGGCTCGACGGTCCGTTCCTGCACCAGCTCGTCGGCAAGGTCGCGGAGTTGATGAAGGGCCCGTATCCGGAACTGCAAGAGACCGTGTCGTCGGTCGCCAAGGTGATCGAGCGCGAAGAGCAGAGCTTCTTCCAAACGATCGATGCGGGCCTTAACCGCATCGACCGCGTGTTCGAGGAGATGAAGAAGTCGAACAAGGCGACGGTGCCGGGCCGCGAAGGCTTCGATATGTACCAAACGCACGGCTTCCCGCCGGAACTGTTCGAGACGATCGCCGCCGAGCACAACTTTGCGTTCGATTGGGCGGGCTTCAAAAAGGAAATGGAAGTCCACAGCGTGAAGTCGAACGTCGGCGAACGGATCGTGTTCGCGACCGGTCCGCTCGATGCGCTCAAGAAAACGATGCACGGCAGCGAGTTCCTCGGCTACGAACAGACCGAAGCGACCGGCAAAGTCGTCGGCCTCATCGCGCAAGACAAGCTCGTCGAACAAATCGATGAGATCGGCCACGCGAAGCCGATCGTCGTCGTCCTCGACCGCACGCCGTTCTACGGCGAAAGCGGCGGCCAAGTCGGCGACGTCGGCGAGATCCGCGGCGACAATTTCGCCTTCGAAGTGATTGACGTCCAAAAAGAAGGGGGCTTCATGCTCCACGTCGGCCACCTCCGCTCGGGCGTCATCAAGCTCGGCGACTCGGCCGATGCGAGCGTGAACCTCGATCGCCGCCAAGGCATTCGCCGCGCGCACAGCGCGACGCACCTGATGCACTACGCGCTGCAAAAGCACGTCAGCAAAGAAGCGCTGCAGCGAGGCTCGAAAGTTTCCGACGACGAACTCCGCTTCGACTTCGGGCACCCGACGCAAGTGCCGAAGGACAAGCTCGTCGACATCGAAAACGAAGTGAACGCCAAGATCGCCGAGGCCGCACCGATCAATTGGAAGAACTTGCCGATCGCCGAGGCCCGCGCCGCCGGCGCGATGATGTTGTTCGGCGAAAAATATCCCGACGTCGTCCGCATGGTCAGCATGGGCGAGTTCAGCAAAGAACTCTGCGGCGGCACGCACTTGGACAATACAGGCCAAGTCGGTCTGTTCAAAATCGTCAGCGAAGAGAACGTCGCCGCGGGGACCCGCCGCATCACGGCCGTCACCGGCAAAGCGGCCCTCGATCGCACCCGCAAACATGAATCGTTGCTGCACGAAGCGGCCGCGGTCCTCAAGTCGGCGGTCGACGATCTCCCCAAGCGCGTCGCTGCGCTGGCCCAAGAAGTGAAGGACCTCAAGAAGCAACTGGCGAGCGGCGTCCGCGCGGGCGGCCCGACCGTCGAGCAAATGCTCGAAGGGGCCGCGACCGTCGGGACGACCAAAGTCGTCGCCGCCGAGATCCCGGGCGGCACCGGTGACAGCCTCCGCGCCGTCATCGACCAGCTACGGCAAAAAGCGCCGAGCGTCGCAGCCCTGCTCGGCGCGCGCGATGACGAAGGGAAAGTCATCCTCGTCGCCGGCGTGACGAACGACCTGATCGCCAAGAAGGCCCACGCGGGCAACTGGGTGAAGGGTGCGTCGGCCACGGTCGGCGGCAGCGGTGGCGGCCGCCCCGACATGGCCCAAGCCGGCGGCAAGCTAGCAGAAAAGTTGCCGGAAGCGCTCGAAGCGGGCAAGGCCGCGATGGTGAAACAGCTCGGCGGCTAGATCGGGAGCAACATTATGGGCGTGGAATATTGCCACTACCTCATTCCACGGCCGAATAACTTCGTGCCCACCGCAGAGCAATTATCGGACTTGGCGATTGCGTTCGCGACAGACGATTGGATTGCCTGTCCCGGGTCAGACGCGATACGAAAAACGGCATCGATTGATTCGATGGCTTACGCTGACGCCGAATCGACGTATGCGAAGGTTAAACGACAAAGAGGTTTCGAAGCGGTTCCGTTTCCTCTCACTGCTGATTGGTTTAAAAAGCAGTCGGCGAGCGATCTGCATCTGACGTTTCCCGTCGAGCATGGCGACCAAGTTGGTTTACATTTTCCGCTGATCGCGGACGGCGGCATCCCTGCCGATCCCTACTACGGCATTCAACTGCACTTAAGCAGTAGTGACTTTATTCATCACAGCTCAGAATTGATCGAGCCGATTGACGCCACTTGCAAGTGCGGAGAAAAACTCGAGTACGATTTGGAGGATGAGGTTTTCTACTCTGCTCGAATTCGCGAACGCTGCTATCGCTGTGGGCAAATTTTTGATCCTGCGACGATGGATGTAACGGTCCGTGATGGGTGGAACGGTAGTAAATCCATTGTTCGAGGAGGTGCGATTTATCGGTTTGCGGTAGTCATCGATTGTGGTAAGTGCATACCTCCGAGAAAGAGTCGACTGATTCGCGCGAATCCTAACTTGCTGTCTTTGTGCGAACATCAATTAGGAACCGCTTTCTACGAAGTTGGCGACGTCTACTGACAATTGCGACGGCCTGGACTTTGGAGAGTGCGCCCACGCCATGACCGTGACGCCGCCGATCGACGACGTTCCGAGCGGCTACTTATTGCCGGCGACGGCCGCGTGGTTCATCGCCGGCGGCATGGTCACCGCTCCGTTCTCCGCGTCGCTAGCGCGACTGACGACGTCGGCGACTTTTGCCGAAGTGATTCTCGTCGGCATGTTCGTCCCCTGTTTCACTTGGGTTGTGCAAAGCGCGGCCTCGGGCTGGCTGCTTCCGGCGATGCAGCGTCGTCTGTATTGGGGCGATCTCGGCCGCACCTGTTTTTGGGGCTCCGTCGCGTTGCTGCCGGCGGCGGCGTTCAATCTCGTCGTCGTCGATCCTCCGCGCAGTCCGTCGGCCGCCAACGTCCTGGCGAGCGTCCTCTTCATGACGGTCGATTTGTATCGCCGCTCGACGCGCCACGGTGTTCCGCTCGTTTGGCCGCTGAGCTTTCTGCCGACGATCTGTTTCAACATGGCCCTCTTCCTGTGGGCGAGTCGGCACTGGTGGACGCCGTGATCGGCCGGCGGCGGCACTTGCGAAGCGCGCGAAGACGAACCAGAATCATTGAGCCGCGGGGCTCGACCCCGCGCGCAACTTGGGGATGATGAAGTTATACGACGCGGCGCGCAATCGCGCGTCGACGAGCGACGCGGCTAAATGGGGAGTCAGAATGCGATCATACGTTCTTGCCAGCGCGATGTTCTTCACGTTGACGGCGTCGGCGACCTTTGCGGCCGAGCCCGTCGCGTTCTTTCGCGCCGGGTACGGAGTCGTCGACTCGGCGGGTTCGTTGCCCGAGACGATCGTGTCGGCCGACGGGTTGATCTGGAAGACGCCCGTCGCGGCGGGGCATTCGACGCCGACCGTCTGCGGCGACGGCATCTACCTGACGACTTTTGAGAACGGCAAGCTCTTCACCGTCGCCCTCGATCGCGCGACCGGCAAAGTGCGGTGGTCGCAACCGGTGCCCCATGATCGGCTCGAACCGTATCATCCAACCGGCAGTCCGGCCGCGGCGAGTTGCGCTTGCGACGGCGAGCGGGTCTATGCGTTCTTCGGCAGCTACGGACTGCTCTGCTACGACCTCGGCGGCAAGTTGGTCTGGTCGCTGCCGATGAAGCCATTTCAAGATGAGTTCGGCGCGCCGAGTTCGCCGGTCCTCGTCGACGGTAAGCTGCTGCTGAACGAAGATCACGATCTCGATAGCTTTTTGTTGTGCATCGAGGCCGCGACCGGCAAGCAACTCTGGCGAACGGCCCGCGGCGGCTTCACGCGGAGCTACGCCACGCCGATCGTCGTCGATACGGCCCAATTGCCCGGTGCGCCGATCCTCGGCGTCGCGGCCGGCAAGAAGCAAGTGATCGTCGCCGGCGCGCTGCAACTCGCGGCGTACGATTTGGCA
>CAMCTH010000424.1 GCA_945877965.1 Planctomicrobium piriforme
CAGATCGCCAGCACCGTGCGTCTGCGCGAGTTCGTCGAGCAGCGGCAGAAGATCGTCGCGATTGAGCAACGGCCGCGACGTGACCGCCCGCGAGGGAGAAGCGAGGACGACGAGGCTGAACGCATCGCCGGGCCGACCGCGCTCAACGATTTGCCGCGCGAGTTTCTTCGCTTGCTGAAAGTAGCTGACGTCGCCGGTCGGCTTGTAGTCCATCGAGAGCGAGGCGTCGACGACGACGATGCGGTGGGTCCGCTCGGCGGTCGGCGTCGTCAGGCCGATCGACCGCAGACCCGGTTGCGCGGCGGCCAGCACGAACAACAAGATGATGAGCGTGCGGAGTGCGAGGAGCAGCCATTGCTCGATGAGCACGCGCCGCGAGTTCTTCCGCATGGCGGCCAGCAAGAACTGCATTGCCGCCCAGGACGATTCTTGGAACTTCCGCTTGTTGAGTAGATGAATGATCAACGGCGCCGACGCTGCCGCCATCCAGCCCAGCATGGCGGGGCTTTCGAAGAAGGCGAGCAGCGGTGTGGCGGGAAAAAGCATTAGTGTGTGCGGTTCAGGCGGGCGGCCAAGTAGGTGCTCAGAGCGAGATCGAGCGGCTTATCCGTGCGGAGCGGGACGTAATCGACGCGTTGGGCGTGGCAGCCTTTGCGCAGCTCTTTTGTGAAGGCGTCGAACTCGCCGAGATACGCCTTCCGCAACGCCTGCGGGTCGACGAGCATCTCGGGCAGGCCTTCGAGGCCTTTGAACATCGTGAGGTTTTTAAATGGAAAATCCATTTCGGCCGGGTCGAGCACGTGGAACAAAATTACTTCGTGCCGACGATGGCGAAAGTGCTTGAGGCCGGCGAGCAGCGTCGCCGGATCGTCGAAGAGATCGCTCAAGACGACGACGACGCCGCGCTTTTTGAATCGCTCGGCCAAGTCGTGAAAGATCGGTCCGAGCGACGTCTTGCTTTGCGTCGGCGCCGCTTCCATCGCATGCAGCATCTGCTTCAAGTGCGTCGGGTGCGAACTCGGCTTGATCAACGTGCGAACGTCGGCGTCGAAGGTCGTCAGGCCGACGCCGTCTTGCTGTTGCAACACCAAGTAGGCCAGCGAGGCCGCGACGCTGCGGGCATAGTCGAGCTTCGAGAGCGGTGCGTCGGCGCTTTGATACGCCATGCTCTCGCTCAGGTCGAGCAGCAAATAGCAGACGAGGTTCGTCTCTTCTTCATACTGTTTGAGATAAATGCGATCGGTTTTGCCGTACGCCTTCCAGTCGACGAAGCGCAAGTCGTCGCCCGGCACATACTCGCGGTGTTCCGCAAACTCCACGGAGAAGCCGTGGTACGGACTCCGGTGGGCGCCGGCGACGTAACCTTCGACGATGGAGCGAGCGCGGAGCTCTAAGCCTTGCAGCTTAGCGAGCGTCCGCGGATCCAAATATTTCCGGTAGTTTTCCACGGCTCAGCGTTCCGTCGTCGGTCGCGGGAATGACTTCGATCAGGCGACGCACGATGTCGTCGGCCCGAATGCCTTCGGCCTCGGCGTTGAAATTGGTCATGATGCGATGCCGCAACACCGGCAGCGCGACGGCGCGAACGTCGTCGCACGTGGCGAAGTAACGACCGTGCAATGCGGCCCGAGCTTTCGCACCGAGCACCAGGAATTGACTCGCCCGCGGGCCCGCGCCCCAGCCGACGTAATCGTCGATGAACTGCGGGACCTCGCCTTTTTCGCGACGCGTCAGTCGCGTGAACTGCAAGGCGTAGCGGACGACGTGATCGGCGGCGGGAACCTTGCGGACGATCTTCTGCAACTGCAGGATCTCCTCGCCGTCCAACGTTGGCGTCAACTCGACGTGATGGTCGGTCGTCGTCCGGCGGACGATTTCGAGTTCTTCGTCTTCGTCGGGATAGTCGACAAACGTGTTGAACATAAAGCGATCGAGTTGCGCTTCGGGAAGCGGATAGGTCCCTTCTTGCTCGATCGGGTTCTGCGTGGCGAGCACGAAGAACGGTTGTTCGAGCTTGTGCCGCTTGCCGCCGACGGTGACTTGATGTTCCTGCATCGCTTCCAAGAGCGCGGCCTGCGTCTTCGGCGGCGTGCGGTTGATTTCATCCGCCAGCACGACGTTCGCGAAGATCGGACCCGGCAGAAATTTGAACTCGCGGGTGCCTGAGAGTTTGTCTTCTTGAATGACTTCGGTGCCCGTGATGTCGGCCGGCATCAGGTCGGGGGTGAATTGCACGCGGCTAAACTTCAACGTCAGCGTGTCGGCCAGCGTCCGGATGAGCAGCGTCTTGGCCAAGCCCGGCACGCCGACGAGCAAGCAATGGCCGCGAGCGAACATGGCGATCATCAATTCTTCGATTACCGACTGTTGGCCGACGATCACTTTCGAGAGTTGCTCGCTGATCCGGCGGAACGCCTGGTTCAACCGATGGACGGCCTGGACGTCGTCTTCTTCAAGACTCATTGATCGACTCGCGGGTTGAAGATGGCGGGACCTTTTTTCTTCGAAGCGGAAGCGTCGGTCTTTTCCGGCAGCGGCTTGCGCATGCCGCCGTGGCGATCGAACACGATCAACTCTTCGCCGCCGGCGATGAGCAAGGCGTCGTCGACGACGATCAGATGCCCGCCCGATGCATCGCGCGTCGAGAGTTCGATTTCGCGGCGACGGACGCCGTCGGCGGCTCCGAAGACTTCAATCGTCGTGCGGGTCGGACGGAGCACCATGTCGCCGACGAGCGCGCCGCGACCGTATCCTTTCGGCGATTCGTCGGGCCAAACATGAGCGATCCGCCCGTCGCGGGCTTGAATCCACCACATCCGTTCACCCGACGCGATTAAGTGATCCCCTTCGACGCCGATCAAGTGGACTACGTCGTCGGCCAAGGTCGTCTCCCAACGCAGCAAGCCCGAGGCGGCGTCGAGCGCGAGGATGTGACGACTGTCGGACGGCGCAACGTACAGCGTGCCGCGATCGTAAACGCACGGCGTGAGATCGCGGAAGAAATGGACGGCGCGGCGATTGAGATCGTCGTCCGACGTCCGCGGGTAGGTTGTGATCCAACGAATCTCGCCGTCTTGCTTGGCGAGCGCGGCAACGGCCCCGAGGTTACTGTTGTAGTAGAGCGCGTCGCCGTTGAGCGTCAGCAGATTGTGCGTGATCTCTTCGACGTCCCCTTGGGCCGGCGTTTCGGCCGAGCAGATCATCCGCCGCCAGACCGGCGCGCCGGTCTCAGCGTCGTAGCAAGCGACGTGAGCTTGCGGCCGGACGCCCCCTTTGCGGAGCGCGACGTAGATGAAATCGTCGTCGGCGACCGGCGTCCCTTCGAAGGCCCAGCGATCGTCGCTCGGCGGCGTGGCGGTCCACTGCAAGCGTCCCTCGGCTGCGAGATCGAGGCAGGCGATGAAACTCGACGGCCCGCGCGAAAGGCCGTCGACCGCGATCGACGTCGTCGGCGAGCCCATGCGGACCAGCAGGCGACGGTTGTGTACCGTGAGCGTGTACCGCGGCGCACCGATCGTCGAACGATGTGAAAACGCCGACTCAAGATTGACCCGACCGGGGTTATAGATCACCGGATCGCCGCCCCACGCGGGCAGACCGGTTTCGAGTTCATAAGCTCGCACTTCGCCGCCGTCGGTCACGAACACGCGACCGTCGGCGACGACGGGATGGTAACTGAGCAGCGTGCGGCGATCTTCGGCCGGTCGACGAGCGGGATAGTCGTACTCACCGGCGGCGACGGCGGTCCACGGCACTCGCCACTTTACGCGACCGACGTCGGGCAACGTCGTCTGCGTTCGGTTCCGTTCCATGTTGCCGGCGAACGTCGGCCAATCTTTCCCGCGCGACTCGACGGGCCACGCTTTGCTCTCTTCCAGCAAGGCGGTGAGGGCCTCGACGTAGTTGACCTCGCGGCCGCCGAGCCGACCGGTCGCCGAAGGGTACACTTCGGCCAACTCGCGAATGCCGCGCTCGGCCCAGTCGCGCGAACCTTCGAGCAGATTGACGAGAATCAATCGCGCGCAGACGTCGGCCGGCGGCAGATCGGCTTGCGGATAGGCGAGCCGAGTTCCCACCAGTCCGCGCGTGCGTAAGATTGCCGAGACGGTCGGGATTTCAGGATCGATGCCGCGGACGGCGTGCAGCACATAGTTGCCGCTCGGCTCGCGACGGAGATAGTACTTGTCGAGCAGCTTTCCTTCGGCGGCGGTCAACGTCTTGTCGGCGCGGACGGCGGCGAAGTCTTCGCCCGAGAAGATCGCCGGCGGCGTTTCGATCAGCTGCTCCCAATAGCCGCGGGCCGCACCGAGATCGCCCCGTTCGAGGGCTGCCTCGCCCAGGAGTCGCAACGCGTCGTCGCCGCGGCTGCTGCAATAGAACTGATCGACGATCCGCCGCAGCTTCGGCTCGTCGCGCTCGGCGATCGCCTCGGCATACCATTGTTCAGCCTGCTGATCGACCTGTTCGCGATAAATCTTCAACGCCTCAGGGGGTAAGGCGGCCAGGCGACGATGACAATAGTCGCGGAGGCGGACGTAATAGCCGGGGGCGACGGCGATTACCCGGTCGCCGCGCGAGTCGGTCACTTGCCGGAGCGTGTCGATCACTTCGTCCCAACGCTTGTTTTGCGTGAGGACGGCGGCCCGTTGGAGATGGCCTTTGACGACGGCGTCGACTTCATCCAGCGTGACGTCGCCCGAGAGATCGAATTGAAGCCCTTGTCCGCAGGCGGCCGACGTCGCGAAAGCGACGAGCAGCGCCAGAACGTAACCTGCTAGAAACGATCGGGTTGGGGCCATGCCGTATTCTATGAG
>CAMCTH010000425.1 GCA_945877965.1 Planctomicrobium piriforme
TGCGAGCCGTCTTATTGGCCGGGGGAAAAGGGACGCGGTTGCAGCCGTTCACCGCGGCGTTTCCGAAGCCGCTCGTGCCGCTCGACGACACGCCGGTGATCGAGGTCCTCGTCCGCCAACTGCAACTGTTCGGCATCACCGACCTGACGGTCGTTACCGGGCACTTGGCCGAGTTGATCCGCGCCTTCCTGGGCGACGGCGAGCGCTACGGCCTCCGCATCAATTACTTTCGCGAGACGACGCCGCTCGACACGGCCGGCTGTCTCGGGCTGTTGCCCCGCACCGACGAGCCGTGTCTGGTGATGAACGGCGACCTGCTGACGACGCTCGATTTCAATCGCTTGGCGATGTTCCACAAATCGCACGACGCGCCGGTGACGATCGCGGCTTATGAACGACAAGTGAAGATCGACCTCGGTGTGTTGGAAGTCGACGCCGACGGACGACTCACCGACTACATCGAGAAGCCGACGCACAAGTTTCTGGTCAGCATGGGCATCTATTGTTTCGACCCGTCGGTGTGCGAAATGATTCGCCCCGGCGAGCGGATCTCGATGCCGGAGTTGATCCTGCGGATTCGCGATGCGGGGGGCGAAGTGGCGACGTTCCAAGACGACTGCTACTGGCTCGACATCGGTCGGCCCGACGATTACGCGGCGGCCTGCGATGAATTCCGCAAGGATCGGAGTCGTTTCTTCCCCCGCTTTCGACAGGCGGCTTAGCGTGACGCGGCGCGTGCTCCTTACCGGCATCGGCGGCTTTGCCGGACGGCATCTGGCCGAACGGTTGCGCCGCGACGGCGACGAACTCTTTGGGCTCGGCACGACGGCGTCGACCGCGGTGCCGTGCTCGCGCTATCTCTGTTGCGATCTGACCGACGTCCGGAGTGTGCAGCACGCCGTCGACGAAGCGCGGCCCGACTTGGTGTTCCATCTCGCTGCGCGAACGGGCGGGACGACGGCCGAGCGAATGCACGACGTGAACGTCCGCGGCTTTATCAACTTGTGCGAAGCGCTGCGGCGCTTAGTGGTGCGCCCCCGCGCGGACGGCGTCAGCCGGCCGGTACGAATGGTCGTCGTCGGCTCGGCCGCCGAGTTGGGGGCGACCGGGACCGCGCGACTTCCGGTGACCGAAGAGGCACCGTGCGAACCGGAGACGGTCTACGGGCGAACGAAATTCGAAGTGACGCAGCGAGCCCTGCGCGAGCCGCCGCACGGACCGCTGCGGATCAGCGTGGCCCGGACGTTTAACCTCGTCGGCCCCGGCTTGGGTGCGAACTTGGCGCTGGGGCGATTCGTCGAGCAGATCGCGAGTTTTGCCCGGGGCGAGACTGAGGCCGTGCGATGCGGCAACCTCGCGGCGCGACGCGACTTCGTCGACGTCCGCGATGCGGCCGCGGCGTACGTCGCAATTGCAGAACGCGGCTTGCCGGGCGAACTGTACCACGTTTGCCGCGGTAGTTCGCACGCGATCGGCGATTTGCTCGAACGTTTGATTAAGACGAGCGGCCTGCCGGTGCCGATCGACTGCGACGCCACACCCCGCCCCGGCGACCTGGCCGACGTTTACGGCGACCCGAGCAAGACGGAGCGCGCGACGGGTTGGAGCGCGACGATGCCGATCGAAGACAGTTTAGATGCCATGTTGGAGCATGTGCTGCGAATGGGGAATGGTGAATGGGGAATGGGGAATGTGCAGAAGCGCACTCCGCTCCGTTCATTCCCCACTCCCCATTCCCCATTCCCCATTTGACTATGTACTGGACGCACCCCCACTATCGCTCGCAGCTGCAAGAACTCGGCCTCGCCGACTTCGAGTCCGCGGCGGCGCTTGCGCCGACGGACGATCATGTCTGCAAGCAGGGGCGATCGACGGCGCGATATCGACTCGACGTCGGCGACGAGGTGCTGAGCCTCTACGTCAAGAAGCACTTTCGCTTGCCCTGGTGGATGCGGCGGTTCGCGCCGACGCGGTTGTTTCCCGGTCCGCATGAATGGACGAATCTAAAAATCGCCGAGTCGCTCGGCGTGCGGGTCCCTGAGGCCGTCTTTGCCGGGGCTTTGCGCGAGCATGAGTGCGGCAGCCTGCTGGCGGTTCGCGAGTTGGAAGGGTACTTGCCGTTGCATATTTACGTCCCCGGGCCGCTGGCGCGGATGCCGGAGCCGCAACGCAAGGCGCGTAAAGCGGCCCTGACGGCGCGGCTCGTCGATGTAGCGCGTCGGTTGCACGGCAAGCATTATTTTCATCGCGACTTTTACCTCTGCCACTTCTTCTTGCGCGACGACCCGAGCGCGCCGGACGGTTTCGATCTGGTACTGATCGATTTCGGGCGGCTGTTGAAATCGCGGCTCCGTCGCTGGCGGGTGAAGGACCTGGCGGCCCTTTGCTTCTCGACGTTCGTCGACGGCGTGTCGCGGACCGATCGCCTGCGGTTCTATCTACAGTATCTCGGCATCCAGAAGTTGGACGCGAAGGCGAAACGGCTGCTCCGCACGGTTTTGGCGAAGGCGAATCGTTATCATCGTCACAACGCCCCGCGCCGCGCGGCGTGAGATCTCTGATGTCGACCATACAAGTCAAAGTGAAGCCGAACGCGCGGGTGAGTTCGCTCACGCAATCGGACGACGGCGTTTGGTCGGCGCAGCTCAAGTCACCGCCGGTCGATGGGAAGGCGAATGCTGAGTTGATCGGTTTGGTCGCCAAGCAATTCGGTTGTCGCAAGGTCGACGTGACGATCCGCAGTGGAGCGTCGGGACGAATGAAACTGGTGCAGATCGATGATGGATAGCGCTGCTCCTTTTTCAATTCGTCCGTTTTGCAAGGCCGACGGGCCCGCGTTGCTGGCGTTGTTTCGCGAGACGGTGCGGCGGGTGAACTCGAGCGATTACGATGCCGAGCAAGTTCACGCCTGGGCGTCGGACGAGATCGATGCGGCGGCCTGGACGGCGCGCTTCGCGGGACGTTTCGCCGCGGTGGCCGAGCGCGACGGCGTGCCGGTCGGGTTCACCGAACTCGAAGACGATGGGCACATTGATCGCTTTTTCGTCGCCGCCGATCAGCAACGTTGCGGCGTCGGGCGACGGCTGATGACGGCGATCCTCGACGAGGCCCGGCGACGCGGGATCGCGCGATTGCACGCCGACGTCAGCATCACGGCTCGGCCCTTCTTTGCGGCGCAGGGGTTCGTCGAGTTGGCGCGACAAACGGTCGTCAGCCGCGGCGTCGAGTTTGTGAATTATCAGATGGAGCGGGTGCTCGGCTCGGCGTAATACTGCGACGTTACGAACCGGCGGGGCTCGGCAGAGCGCGGGGGCGAGCCCCGCGGCTAAATGGGAGTCGGTGAATTCACGTCTCGCGCACACCCTTTACCCGCGGTCGGCGGTGGGTTGTAATAGGGCGACTTGCCTTTTATTTCCCGCCGAGGTGTGTGATGTCGCGTCGTTCGTCGTCGATTGCGTTGGCTGCGTTGTTCACTCTGTGCGGTGCGGGCTTCGCGGTCGCGGCCGATTTGCCTTGGCCCCAGAAGCACGGCCCGAATAACGACGGCGTCGCCCTGGCTGCCGATTCAGTCGGGGTGCCGACCGAGTGGGACGAGGAGTCGAAGAAGAACGTCGCCTGGGTCATTCCGCTCGAAGGTGAAGGGCACTCGACCCCCGTCATCGGCCATGGCAAGCTCTGGCTGACCGCCGCCGACCCCGAGGGGAAGAAGCAGTACGTCTACTGCATCGATGCCGAGAGCGGCAAGATTCTGCATCACAAATTGATCTTCGAGAACGCGAATCCCGAGCCGCTGTCGAACCCGATCAACAACTACGCCGCGCCGTCGTGCGTGTTGGAAGACGACGCCCTCTACGTCCACTTCGGCACCTACGGGACGGCCCGACTCGATCCGCAAACGCTCAACGTCGTGTGGCAACGGCGCGATATCAACGTCCGGCACTTTCGCGGGCCCGGCTCGTCGCCGTATGTGTTCGAGCATCTGCTGATTCTGACGTTCGACGGCATCGATAAGCAGATTGTGACGGCGTTGAACAAGCAGACCGGCGCGACGGTGTGGGAAACGCCGCGCAGCACCGACTACGGCGATCTCGACGACAAAGGCAAACCGCGCGGCGACGGCGACCTTCGCAAGGCCTACAGCACGCCGGGCGTCACGCTCGTCGACGGCAAGCCGGTGCTGATCTCGGTCGGTTCCAAATCGCTCTTCGGCTACGACGCCCTGACCGGCAAGGAACTGTGGGGCCTGCCGCACCCGAACTACAACGCCGCTCCGCAGCCGTTGTTCCTGCCGAACTTTGCGATCATCAACAGCGGCAGCGAAGGGGCTCAGCTCTTCGGCGTGAAGCTCGACACCGCGATGAAGGGGAACATCACCGACTCACACATCGTCTGGCAGCGGAAGAAAATGAACGCCTCGCTGGCGTCCCCCGTGTTGGTCGACGGTCGCATTTACTTCATCACCGGTAAGGGAATTGCGGTTTGCGTCGATGCCAAGACGGGCGAAGAGGTGTGGCTCGAACGAATCGGCGGCGCGTTCGTCGCCTCGCCGCTCGTCGTCGGCGATCGGATCTATTTCTGCGACGAGCACGGCAAGACGACCGTCGTCCGCGCGTCGCCGAAGTACGAAGTGCTGGCCGAAAACACGCTCAGCGAAGGGGGCCGCTCATCGCCGGCGTGCGCCTACGGTGCGATTTACTTGCGGTCGTTTAGCAAGCTCTACAAGTTGGCGACGACGAAGTAGAAGTCTTTTTTCGTCGAGCGGCGGAACAGAAACCGCTTACTGACGTGCGCGGCTCGGAAA
>CAMCTH010000426.1 GCA_945877965.1 Planctomicrobium piriforme
TTGGTTTACGACGCCGATGCGATGCGTCCGTACTTGCCGTCGTTGGCGACGCGCGAGGCGTATACCTACGAACGCGATCGCTCGCCGCTGCGGGCCGTCGTCTGGAAGGTGATCGTCGATCTGAATCCGTACGACAAGAAACACGGTAGCCGAATCGGGGTGCAAACGTCGAGCTTCTCTATCGATCCGACGAAGTTCGCCGCGCAAGCACAAACGCAACTGGCCCGCGCGCAGGATATGATCGTCTATCTGCAAGCGGCGCAGCAAGCGATGGAAACCGTCGCTCCGCTGAAGAATCGCGAAACCAGCCCGCGCTGGCGCGCGAACTATGAGTTGATCTACGCTCAGACGCTGGCGTACGAAGCGCGACTGCAAGAGTATGGCTGGTATCTGGCCGAGTTCACCAAATCTCCGAAGCCGATCGTCAACTCACTCGGCCCTGCACGACCGACGAACGAATGGAACGTGCACGTCGTCAAGCGACTGCTCAAGCCCGAGATCACGCAATCGCTGCGCGATCGGGCGGACGAACTGTTTCGCGAGATTGTGAAGAACCATGCCGGAACGCCGTGGGCGGCGCGGGCCGAGTTCGAACTCCGCCGCGGCTACGGCATCGAACTCGTCGAGGGGCACGAAGATCCGCGCAGCTTGGCCGGCCGCGGCATCACCTTGCCGAAACCGTAGCGGCTCAGTTGCTATCGGAGCGGTAACGTCGAGCTTCGCGATAGTACTTCAAGCCGGGGAAGAAAAAGCAGGCGGCCGAGACGAGGCCGAACAGCGAGATGCCGTACGGCAGTTGATAACGTTCGAGCAACGCCATCGCCGGCGCGGTGAGGAAGAGCGCAGCCGCCGGAAGATAGAACATCCCGCTGAGCATTCCCGCTTTCACCAAGAAGACGCAGCCGCTGACGAGACCCAGCACCGGCGAGAGGCTCAACGTCGGCACGCCAAGCAGTCGCTCGACGGGGAACAGCAGCGCGATGCAAATGATGCTGCCGGCCCAAATGTGCGCGATCTGGCGTTCGATGAACGTCACCGGGCCGGCACGTCGCCGCAGCGTCCAGAAGATGAGGGCCCAGGTCCCCATACCGACGATCCAGAGGCCGACGTAAGGCCAGGGCGATGTCACGCCGCGCCATTGCAAGGCGTTCGTCAGTCCGCAAATGACGAGCAGGGCCAAGCTATGCCACATCCAGAGCAGGCCCCAATTTTGCAAGACCACGGCGTGATGCGTTTCCGAGAGCCACCGCGCCACGACATGCCCGAAGCGACCGGAGCGGGCTTGGATCGGCTCGTCGGCCAGATACGCTCGCAGGTCGTCCCCCAAGGCTTGCGCCGTTTCGTAGCGCAGGTCCGGCGGCTTTTGCAGACAACGGAGCGCGATCATTTCCAGCAGGGCGTCGGCCCGCGGGTTGACGAGTCGCGGCGGGAGCGGCTCTTGTTCGAGCACGAGCAGCACCGTTTCCATCGGCGACGCCCCTTGCAACGGCGGTCGGCCGGTGAGCATCTGGTACAGAATCGCGCCGAGGCTGTAGACGTCGCTCTGCGGACCGATGCGGCCCCGGCTACCGGCGGCTTGTTCGGGAGCCATGTACGTCGGCGTCCCGAGAATTGCGCCGGTCTGCGTCAGCGTACTGTCGGCTTCGACCTGCTTGGCGAGTCCGAAGTCGGTCACCCACGGCCGGCCTTCGAGATCGAGCAAGATGTTCGACGGCTTGAGATCACGATGCAGAATGTCTTGCTCGTGCGCGGCATGGACGGCATCGCAGATGGGGACGAGCAACGCCGCGATCTCGCGCGCGGGCAACGGGCCGTCGGTCAGTCGCGCGGCGAGCGTCGTCCCCGCGACGAACTGCATCGTAAAAAAAGGACGCCCTTCGTGCTCGCCGACTTCGTACACCGGCACGACGTGCGGATGATTCAATCGTGCGGCCGAGATCGCTTCTTGGCGAAAGCGGAAGAGATCGTCGGCCGTAGCCGATCCGGCTCGCACCATTTTCAAGGCGACGATCCGATCGAGCACGCGATGCCGCGCTTGATAGACGACCCCCATGCCGCCGCTGCCGATCTCTTGCAGGAGTTCGAAATCGGCTAAGACGGCGGTCGGCGTGGCGAGAGGCCTGTCCGATGGTTCGCGCGTCGCAGGGCGTTCGGCATAGGTCGGCGAATCGGTCCAACATTGGGCGACGATCATCGCCCCCCAAAGCGATCGCAACTCGTCGGCCAACGCGGGATGCCGCCGCGCGACGGCTTCAACGTCGGGATCGCGGCCCGCCTGCAAGGCGTCCGTCAACTGACCGACGAGCAACGCCAATTGTTCGTCGCGCTCTGCGTCGTGGGGTGACGGCGTCGATGCCGGATCGGCGGGATCGGTCATGAGGCTCCCGACAGCGAGGGGACTTCTTCCAGCAGCGCGCGTAGGCGACGCAGAGCCCGAAGGTACCGCATGCCCGCCGCGGGCTCGCTCAGCTTCAACGCCAGGGCCGTCTCTTGGTTCGATAGTTTTTCCAAGTGCCGCATTTCGATGATCTCGCGATCGACGTCGTCGAGCTGTTGCAAGGCGGCGCGGAAGCGGAGTTCGAGCTCTTGCCGCAACAGGGCGGCGGCCGGGGTCAGTTCGCGATGGTCTTGCAGTTGCCCGACGAGATGGATCGCCGACTGATCGGAATAGTCGGACGAGGCGAGGCGTCGCTCGACGTCGACGCTCCGTCGTCCGGCCGTCCGGTGTCGACGGTGGGCGTCGATCATGCGATCCTGCGCGATTTGCCGGAGCCACAAATGAAACGGCAGCGGCGCGTGGGCCAGATACTCGGCCAGTCGCCGGTTCGCTTCGATCAACGTTTCCTGCACGACGTCGCTGACGTCGACCCGAGTTTGGATGCCCCGATCGAGGCGGACCGCCACCAATCGATGGACGGCCGCCCGATGTCGGTCCCACAGCGCGTCGGCCCCCGCCGCGTCGCCGTCGCGCACGGCGGCCAACAGTTGCTGAGTATCACGCGGGTCGGGCCACATGCAGGTTCACGTTTCGTCGGCGCGACTGACGTTAAATCTTCCCGTCGAGCGCCAGTTGGTGGAAGTAGTGCGGTACGGTTTCTTGGTTCTTGAGCAGCCAGTCGATCGACGGTTCGTGGTGCATCGCCTTGTGGATCGCCTTGGCCGTCGCAGCCCGATTGGTTTCGAACAGCACCTTATGATCGATCTCCACTTCGACGACGCTCGGATCGAGCCACACCGAGACGATGATCCCCAGGTCGTTCGCTTTGCTCTTCGGAATATCGCCGGCCCGCACGGAGTCGAGCACGGCATGGGCGATGGCGGCTTGAACCGTCCCCATCAGAATGTTGGTGTACTTCTCGCTGGCGACGGTCACCTTGCTGACCATCACCGTCGCGGGACGGACTTGGACGTCGCTGTTGAGGATCGCGAAGACCTTGGTGTGCCCCTTCACTTGGTTCCCCATCAAGTTGGCGATGGCGTAGCCGACCGGACCGTCCAATTCGCCGATCAGCACCTCGGGCTCGGCGGCCGACCACGCTTCGTCGGCCTCGACGAGCGCTTCGCCGGTTCGCAAGACGATCCGGCCCGGTGCCGCCTTCTTGGCGTCCTTTTTCTTGTTCTTCTTTTTTGCCATGAGATGTTTCTCCGTGATGAGGGTCGGTCGTTGAGCGATCCCCGCAAAGGGGGACGGGAACGCTATCAAGATATCATGTCAACCCACCGTCTGAAGAGCCTTCTCGCCGACGGCAAAAACGTTAGGCTACCCAGCAAATCTCGCCGCTCGACGGACTTCGGACTGGAGAAATCGGCGGCGAACGGTCGATAAGAAGGCCTCCCGATTCATCGCCGCAAACGACGTGAATTGCGGTATACTGATAGGAAGACGAACGACTTTATTGATGGATCCCGCTCACGGATCGAGCGATTCTCATTGACCGAGCAGTCCGTCGCCGTCGCGTCTCTCGAAGATCGAAAGTTGTGAATCGAGAGTTGGGGCGGTGTTACGGCACGGCGACGGAATGTGACGTCGCCGGTCCAAGAATCGCGGCTTCTACTTTGCAAGGGAAAAGACGACTATGCGCCCCAAGCCTGTTAAGAACGTAGAGACTTACGATGGTCGAATGCACGAAGTCGATTTCCGTCAAACCGAAAAGTCGTACGTCGCCTGGGCCTTCGTCGACAACCGACTAATCGAAGGGACGAAAGCTGCCACGCAGCTCAAGGCTATCGCCAATTGGAAGAAAGAGTATCAGACGATCTTGGCGAAGGGGACCGACAAGGAACTCAAGCCGAAGGTCGCCAAGAAGAAGGTGGTCAAGGAAGTCGTTGTGACGGAAGAACTTCCTGTGGATGAAGTCGGCGTGGAAGTCGCCGCAACGGAAGAAACCGTGGCCGACGAGAACGGCACCGAAGAAGCGATCGACGAGACCGAAGTCGTCGACGCCCCGGCCTAGTTCGCCGCCGCGACTTTGCGGTCACAACTTTGCTGACGTCGGCCGTTATTTGACTTCGATTCGCTCGGCATGGCGCGGCGTGTTGATGCGAGCCTCCGCAAGACTCGCGCAACGCCGGCTGGCGATCGTCAGGTTCTCAAACGTCACGCCGCGGTTTGGCGCTCCGCCTTGAGCTACTTGGCTAGATCGAGCGGAAGAAAGTTAAACTTGACGTGCCCGACAGAAGTTAGGCCGCGAGAGTGGCTGGATACTGAAAGAAGTTTGCGGCGCGCGGGGCCGTAAAACGAAAGGCGTTTGCGGACGCTTGTGAGCACAGGAATTGGCTGACCAGCGAGCGGATGACG
>CAMCTH010000427.1 GCA_945877965.1 Planctomicrobium piriforme
CGCATCCGGCGTGCGCCCGACTTTTCTTTTTCCCGGATACGTTCAGACATGGATGAAGGCGCGTAGCATGTTGTGCTTGAATCGGTCGCGAGGCGTCGTCGCCGGCATTACTCTCGGTCTGCTCTGCTGGGCGGGATGCAGCAAATCGCCGGAAGCCGGCGTCGGCACGGCCCCGGGCAAATCGACGACCGCCCCAGCTCTTAAAGCGACGGCCCAGGCGAGCGACGTCAAAGCGGCTCGGGCTCGCATCGATGCCCTCGGCTCGCGCGCCAAGTACGCGCCGAAAGACGGCGACCTGCTGACCGAGATCGTGATCGAAGATGGTTCGAATCTGACGGCCGACGACGTCGCGCTCTTCGGCAAGCTGAGCGACCTCGAAAAGCTGCACATCTTCAACGTCCGCACGCTGAATGATGAGATGGCCGCCAAGCTCAGCGGCTTGGAGGGGCTCACCAGCCTGGCGCTGACGAACTCGGTGATCAACGATGCGACGGTCGAGATGATCGTCAAATCGTTTCCGAACCTGACAGAGCTCGATCTCTCGTCGAACACGAACATGACCAACGCCGTCGTCAAGATCGTCAGCGAATTGACAAAGCTGCAACGTTTGAGCTTGGTGCAAAACCAAGTCAACGACATCGGCGCTCAGCGTCTGTCGACGCTGCTCGACCTACGGACGCTCGATCTCCGCGGCAACATGGAAGCCGGCGACATGGCGCTCGAAGTCGTCGCCGGTCTGCCGAAGCTTTCCGCCTTCAAGCATCGCAGTACGGCCGTGACCGATTCGGGCTTGGAATATCTCGGCAACAATCAAGCCCTGGAGTCGCTGCTGCTGCAAGACTTCGTCATCACCGATCAGTCGGGCCCGTACTTGGCGCAACTCAAAAAGCTTTCGCAACTCGAAATCTTCCGCTGCCAAGGGTTCGGCACCGAAGGAGTGCTGGCGCTGAAAGGCATGGGCCTGACTCGGCTGACGTTGCGCGATCTGCCGAACGTCGACGATCGGGCGATGGAGGTCTTCGATGATCTGCCGCAATTGCGTCGTCTCTACCTACATGAACTGACGTCGGTCGGCGACGGCGGCTTGCAGCACCTCGCGGCTCTCAAGTCGCTCGAAACGCTCGACATCTGGACCGTGCCGCAAATGACCGACGCCACGGTCGACGTCATCGCCACGCTGCCGAACCTCAAGGAGTTGTCGATTCGCGCGACCGACGTCACCGACAAGTCGGTCGACCTAATCTTGAAGATGCCCAGCCTGCAGACGTTGACCTTCAAGGAAAACGGCATGGTCACGCCCGAGGGACTCAAGAAGCTCGCCGCCAAAAAGTGGACGAGCTTGGACATCGGGACTTCGGGCGGCGGTGAAGCCGGCGGAGCGGCTCAGTAATTCGGCCGTTAGTCACCTCTTGTTCTGTCGACTGAGGTAAAGGATTACGTCGGCCAGGTCCTGCCGCGAGAGGTCCTTTTCAAGTCCTTCGGGCATGTGCGATTTACCCGTGCTTTGCAGTTCTTCGATCTCATTGCGCAGAATGGTTTGTGACTTGCCGTCGGCGGTCCGCAAGGTGATTGCTGTACCCGACTCTTCGCCGATCATGCCGGCGACGGCGAGTCCGCCCGTCGTGATGACGAGATAGCCCACGAACTTATCTTCGACGGCGCGGTTAGGGTCTAAGATCGCCGTCAGCAGCGCCGGCGGCGATTTGTCTTTCAGCCCAGCGAGATCGGCGCCGATCTCGTTGCCTACGCCGTCGAGCTTGTGGCAGACGGCGCACTTCTTCCGAAACAACTCCTGGCCGCGCGTCGCGTCGCCGACGAGTTGGAGGACGTCGACATACTGCTCGACGACCGCTTGACGATTCACGTCCGTCGTCGCACCGAGCAACTTCACCGCCAGTGCACGAAGGTCTTTATCCTTGTACGAAGTGAGCCTCTGTCGTCGGGCGGCGTCGAAATGAGCTGCTTGCACGGTTCCGGCCTCGACCGCCGCAAGTAGTGCAGAAGTCCAAGCGGGGCGGGCCAATAGCAAATCGAGCAACTGCCCGCGCAAGCGCGGCCCGGCCTGAGCCCAGCGCGAGAGAACCAACATCGGTATGGCGTCGTCTCCCAGCTGTGCCAGGGCGGCAACGGCGGCGGCTTGCATCTCCGGCGAATGTTGAGGCTCCAGCAATTTGCCGAGCGTCTTCAGGTCGGCTTCCTTGCGCTGCGTTTGCCTGGCGAGAAGTCGAACGGCGATCACGCGTTCGTTGCCGGCGGCGTCGGCATCGCCGACCAAGGCTCGAGCATGATCGCAAAGTCGATTCACCACCGTATCGGGAATCGGCGTCGGACCGGGATCGGCCGCTTTCCGGCGCGTACGGGCGTCGAGCACTTCGGCGAGCGCCGTCAGCTGCCACGCCGCGACGGGCCCGCCGTTGTCGCTCAGCAACTCAGTCACTCGCAGGGCGACGGCCGACTCCGGCATGAGCGCTGCAATACCAAGCAACTTCAAAAACAGTTGCTCTCCGCCGACTCGCGGTCGTCCTGCCACCAACAACGAATCGAGCGCCGGAATGATGCTGTGCTCGTTGAGCGAAGAAAAGACCGCAGCTTCGAAGTACGGATCGTTGGGATGGTCGAGCCAAAGTTTCGCCAGCAGCGGCCCGACGCGACCGTCCTGGCAGTCGCCGAGTGAACAAGCTGCTTGCAACAGAACCGTCACGTCGGGATCGCCGCGCTCGGCCCGGTCGATGATCCGCCGCTCCATGATGCTCTCGGGTAGCCGCGATTCGCAGGCTTCGAGATTAAATCGTCGAACTGCCGCATGGGAACTCCCGCTCGCAATCAATACGCGGGCCTTCAGACTGCTTACGTTGAGCGCCTCATAGATCGACAGCACGCTCAATGCCGCCGCGGGATTCTTGGCTTTATCGAACACCTCGATTAACTGCGACAACAGGACCTCGTCGGGCTGAAAGCTCTCGATAATCACCCGTTGCGCCGTTTCGCGTTGCCAGCCGTTCGTGCTATCGAGCGCCGCGACGATCTGTCCGGAATGCCAATTGTTCATGCGGGGAATCGTTCGCGGCTTCTTGCCGTTGGGGAACACACGATAGATGCGCCCTTTATCATGACCGGCCCGCAAATCGAGTTTCTTCTGCCATTCTTCGGGAATCCATTTGGGATGCTCGATGACGAGACGATACATGTCGACGATCCAGAGCGCGCCGTCGGGGCCGGTGTGGGCGGCGACGGGGCGGCACCAACTATCGCTCGACGCAAAGAACTCCGACGTTCGCTCGTCGTCGGCGCGGCGACTCTTGAACGTCACGCCGTCGGGTTCTACGATCTCGCGATGGACCAGATTGTGAACCGGTTCGCAGACGAAGGTGTTGCCGTGGAATTCTTTTCCCAGGAAGTCATCGCGATAGATCGTCAGACCACAGGCCGACGTGAAGCGGTTCGCCTTGTCGAAGTCGTTGAATCGGGTGAGCGTGCGACTCGTGGGAAAGACTTCGGCGGCACCCGGCGTAACGGAAATCGGATGCGTCAATTTCGGCGGCGCGAAATATGGATTGCGGCGCACATAGCGATCGCTCAGGACGTAGTGCCAGGCCGGATTGGAGTTGTTGCAGCCGAACCAATTGCCGGCATCGTCACGGCAGCGGCCGTATTGCGCGCGGCCCGTCTCGGCGTCGATCTCACCGGTCCACGGGTTGTAACGGAGATCGCGGCCTTGAATGTCGACGACCTGCCCAGTGCGCGTCGAACGAATCTTGCCGTCGCTATCGCCGTTGGCGAGATAGAGCCAGTTATCGAGCCCCCACGCTAAGCCGTTTACGCGATGCTGTTGGTTTCCTTCGCCGAAACCTTCGAGTAAGACTTCTCGTTTGTCGGCCCGGCCGTCGTCGTCGGTATCGACGAGATACAACAAATGCGGTGCGGCCGTGACGAGGACGCCGTCACGAAACGGCGTAATGCCGGTCGGAAAGTTGAGCTTTTCGGCAAACAACGTCGCGCGATCGTACCGACCGTCGCCGTCGTCATCGTTGAGAAACTTCACCCGTCCGCCGGGCTTTCCTTGGCCGTCGATCCCGAGCGGATAGTCGGTCATTTCGACGACCCACAGCCGTCCGTCGTCTCCCCAGGCAATGTTCACCGGGTCGGCGACGAGCGGCTCAGCCGCAACCAGTTCGACCTGCATCCCCGGCCGAACGGTGATCGTCTTCAACGCGTCGGCGGGGGCAATCGCTTTGGGAAAAGAATCGGCCGGCACCGAGGTCGTCTCGGCTTCGACGGCAAACAACGTCGACGTCGACACCGCCTGCATCAACAAAGTAGTGAGACAAGTCAACGACCAGCAGTGACGAACGACACGGTGCAGCATGCGAGCGGCCCTTGTCATGGGAATGTAGTAAAATAAAAACCGCGGCGAGCGCGCTCCATAGTGTGCGTGACCGCTCGTCGTCGAAGGCGGTTTTCCGCCGGCCTCCGTCGATCGTCGCCTAGTATCGAGTCTGATCATCCGTCTGTCACTCTGAATGTATACCGGACGAGCCCGTTCACCGTCATATCCCTCAGCCAAGTCCGACTTCTGGGTGTGTCCGATCGATTCGCCTAGGACAGACGGCAGCGTCTCTCGAGATCGGTTTACCACGGCAAACGACGAGTTCGGTCCCTTTTTGAACTAGGTTTGACGTGCCCGACAGAAGTTAGGCCGCGAGAGTGGCTGGATACTGAAAGAAGTTTGCGGCGCGCGGGGCCGTAAAACGAAAGGCGTTTGCGGACGCTTGTGAGCACAGGAATTGGC
>CAMCTH010000428.1 GCA_945877965.1 Planctomicrobium piriforme
GGCGGCGCGATGGTTGAAGTACGCCTCGGCAAAGCGGCTGCGATAATAATTGCCGCTACAGAGAAATAGCACGTCGGTCATGGAAGCTCACACAGGTCGGCTATTGGCGTCGCCGGCCGACGACGGCACGCCGGGCATATCGCGACGAAAACAAGCGTGCAACTGGTCCCAGTCGACGATCAATCGCCCGCCGGTCGTCTGATGCTGATGGGACCATTCGGTAAACAAGTCGAGGCACGCGTGATCGAGGTACGTCAACTCACATAAGTCGAGATGCAACTCGGCCCCGGGTGGAACCCGCTCCAGCGCCGAGGCGACGACCGGCAACCGCATGAACGTCGCCGCTCCGCGCAGTTTCAGCTCGGCGCGGCGGCCGTCGGGGGCGGTCTGCAAATCGGCATCGAGTCGAGTAAACCGCCAGAGAATTTTTAGCGCGCTGAGCCCCATTCCCACGGCGACGCCGAGCAATAAGTCTTTGACGACGATGACGATCATGGTGGTCAGAAAGATCAGCGCCACGCCGCCGTCGAGCTGCCAATACTCCTTCAACGTTTTGGTCTTGATGAGTCGAATTCCGGTCAGCACCAGGACCGCTCCGAGCGCCGCTTTGGGAATATAAGCGAGCGCCTGGGGAAACAGCACGACGAAGATCAGCAGCCACACGCCGTGCAAGATCGCCGAGAGTCGCGTCTTCGCGCCGGCCTGAACGTTGGCCGAACTGCGTACGATAACGCCGGTCATGGGCAAGGCGCCGACCAGCCCGCAGAGGAAATTGCCGAAGCCCTGGGCGGACAGTTCGCGATTGTATTGGGTCCGTGGCCCTCGATGCATTTTGTCGATGGCCGTCGCGCAGAGCAGCGTCTCGGCTCCGGCAATGAGGGCGATGACGGCCGCCGAGGTCCATATCGACGCATCGAGCATCAGTTGCCACGTGGTCAGGGTCGGCAACGTCAGTTCGTCGAGAAGATTGGCGGCGACGGTGAGTTTGCGGACGTCGAGTTGCATGAACTGCGCCAAGGCCGTGCCGGCCAGCACCCCCGCCAGCGGTGCGGGAACGAGTTTCAGCAGGTCGGGCGCAAATCGCTGCCAAAGTAAAATGACGGCGATGGTCAGTAGACCGATCATGGCGGCCGAATCGCGCCCCCCGGCGCCGGCCAGGGTTTGCTGCAAGGCGTGCGGGACGGCGGAAAAATACTCGATGCCCCCCTGCGCCTTACGCCCCTCGTACAGCGGATCGTGATCGAGCATGACGTGCAACTGGCTGGCGAAGATCAGCGCCCCGATGCCGGCGAGCATGCCCTCGATGACCGCCGGAGAGACGGCGCGGAACCATTGGCCCAGCTTCAAGCGTCCGGCGACGAATTGCATCGCTCCGGCAAGCATGACGCACGACCCCAGGGCCGTCAGCGCGTATTGCATCGCTTGCGCTTCGAGGACGGCTGCCTCGACGGCGTTGCCCGCGGTTTGGGCTTGAGCTGTGAACAAAGCTTTGCGATCGCCGAGAAAGTCTGCCACGATGACGAACAAGCCCGCGGCCGGTCCACTGACCTGCAACGGACAACCCGCAAAGCAGCCGACGACGATGCCGCCGATGATGCCCGTGATGAGGGCCCGCGAGGGACTGACGCCGACGGCGACCGCAATGCCGATGCAGAGCGGCAGAGCTACCAAGAAAACGACGATCGACGCGAGCAGGTCGTTGCGAAAACTGCCCGCTCCTGCGGACGCGTTCTCCGTCGGTGCCATACTCATCATGATTCGTCCCTGGAAAGGCGGTCGGTGCGTCAGCTCAAAAGGCGGACGCCGTGGCGCGATTATGTACGACTCTTTCGCGAACTTAGAATTCGCTTTGCGCCGTCACCGCTCAAAGTTATCTCGTTTTGTACATGCGCGACTAGCGGGAAATCAGTTACAACTCATTAAGCAGTCGAGCCTTGCAAAATCGATACGTTAAGTTTCGGTAATCTTCCGTCCACCGTTGACCGCGCGCAAAAAGCGCTGCGTACTCTGCTTTAGCGGCGAGATTTGCCCCGTTAGACTAAGAATATGCGAAAGTAGCATGTTCCTGGAGCGTTGGTTTCATGACACGTCTCAATCTGCTCGTCGTCGAAGACGATCCTGTTATCGGAAAATCATTGAAACAGGGTCTGACCGAAGCCGGTTACGACTGCACTTGGTCGAAGACCGGCGAAGAAGGGCTCTCGTTGGCGCAAGGCCGCCAGTTCGACGCCGTCGTGCTCGACATTATGTTGCCGGGGAAGTCGGGGCTCGACGTCGTTCGCGAGATGCGTAAGAGCGGCATCCTCACGCCGACGATCTTGCTAACCGCGCTCGGCAGCGTCGATGAACGGGTCGACGGTTTGAAGGCCGGCGCCGACGATTACGTCGTCAAGCCGTTCGCGTTGCCGGAGTTGATGGCGCGGATCGATGCGGTTTGCCGCCGCGCCGTCACGCGCCCCGCCGCGACGTTGCAATCCGGCCCGGTGTCGCTCGACCTCACGAATCGCCGCGTGACGGCCGGCGGACGCGAGGTCGACCTTTCGCCTACGGAGTTCAGCCTGTTGGAACTGCTGCTGCGTCACGCAGGCCAGGTCGTCACGCGCAAAATGTTGTGCGAGCATCTCTGGAAGTCCGACTGGGAAGGGACGACCAACGTGATCGAGGTGCACGTCAATCGTCTGCGGAACAAGCTCGATCGTTTGGTCCCCGAGCCGTTGATCGAGACCGTGCGAGGCCGCGGCTATGCCGTTCGCGCGACTTAAAGAACTCTCTTATCGACTCCGCGTGCGTTTGGCCGTTTGGTACGGCGGCGCGTTCGCGGTGCTCATCGTCGTCGCCACGTTCAGCGTGCATGAGGGGTTGCGTCGCCAGCTCATCGAAGAGACCGACTATCGGCTGTTCGAAGACGCAACGGAGACGGCGCAGGCCGTGGCGCAATACCATCCGAACCGCGCCGTGATCGAAGGGATGCTGGCCCGCAAGGCCGACAATCACACGCACGAGCGGCTCTTTTTGCAATGGCTCGACGTCGACGGCGGCGTGCTGTGGGCCGGGCGTGAGACGCCGAGCGAAATGCATCAAGTCGAGATCGGCAAAGAGGGGGTCTTTTCCGGGCGCGACGTCGGCGTCTTCCGCGTTGCCCAGAAGACGGTCGTTGCCGACGGCGTGCCGCGGTACGTCGTGCGCGTCGGCGCGTCGCAAGAGCAGATCAACGGCTTCGCCTGGAAGCGGACGCGGATCATGATCTACTACGGCGTCGCCACGATGGCCGTCGCCATCTTGGGCGCCTACTGGATCGCCGGCTCGGCCATTCGTCCCGTCACCGACATTACGCAAACCGCCGATCGACTGCGGCCGTCGCATCTCAACGAACGGCTGCCGATTCGGGGGACCGGCGATGAACTCGATCAGCTCTCGCGGACGATCAATCAGTTTCTCGATCGGATCGCCGACTACCTCGCCAAGAAGCGCGAGTTCGTCGCTAATGCTGCCCACGAGCTGCGCTCGCCGCTGGCGGCGATTCGAAGTTCGGTCGACGTGGCGCTCGGGGCCGACCGCTCTTTGGAGGAGTATCAATCGCTCCTCGTCGTCATCGCAGGCGAGTGTGAACAGCTGACGAATCTCGTCAACCAGCTGCTGTTTCTGGCCGAGACCGACGGCGGCCGCAACGCGCGGCATACCGAGGTGTTTCAACTCGATCGGATCATCGAAGTCGGCTGCGAAATGTTTCGCGGCGTCGCCGAAGAGCGCGGCATCGTCTTGGAGACGGACATCGATCACGATTGCCGCATCCTCGGCAATGCCGCGCGCATTCGTCAGGTGATCAACAACCTGCTCGATAATGCGGTGAAGTTCACGATGCCGGGCGGTCGGGTGCGGCTCGATCTCGAACGGACGACCGACGGACGGCACGCGATGATCCGCGTCAGCGACTCGGGCTTGGGCATTCCCGAGCATGATTTGCCGCATGTGTTCGAACGTTTCTATCGCGGCGACAAGGGACGCGAGCGCGACGGCGCGGCCCGCGGCACGGGCCTCGGGTTGGCCATCACCCGCGCCGTCGTCGAAGAACACGGCGGCACGATCTCGGTCGAGAGCACCGTCGGCCGGGGCACGACTTTTAGCGTCATTCTGCCACTGGCGGCTGCGAAGTCTCCAACCTCGGCCGTCATTCGCGAAGGCGAACTGCAAGCAGCCCAAGTCAGCGACGCTTCGCGCAGACTGAATTAGAGCGCGATGATGTCCCGACTTCCGCCGGCCGTTCGCATCTTGCCGATGTCGCGAAAGCTCGCCGACTTTGCGGCGTGGGACGCGCACGCCGTGCAGGACGAATTCTTCCTCCGGCGGTTGCCCGACGGCGGCGGGCAGTTCATGTACAGCGCCGCGGGACTGCAGGCCGAGCCGGGGACGATCTTGCTGTTTCAATACACGGGCGTGATCGTCGCGTCGGCGGAACTCGTCGAGCTCGTCCGCTTCGCGAAGCCGCGACTCGCGCACGGGACGGCCTTTCGCGGAGCGTATCAACTCGATCCGCTGTCGATCCGCACGTTCACGCCGGTCGATGCCGCGCACTTGAAAATGTTCTGGCCGAAACTGCCGGGCCTCGGCCAAGCCAAACACAACCTAGCGCCCGCCGCGTACGCGCGGTTCGTGAAATCGCTGCGCGATGTGCGGAAGCCGATGTCGACTTAGCTTTCCGTCGAGTCGTACTTCCGTCCGAGCCGCGCACGTCAGTAAGCGGTATCTTCTTCGTGCCGCAGGCAAAAGCAGAACCGCTTACTGACG
>CAMCTH010000429.1 GCA_945877965.1 Planctomicrobium piriforme
GCCCAACACTGGACCGACTCGACGGCAGCGACCGACTAGTTAGCGACGGATTTCACCTGAGAATACGGACACGATGATCAGTCCAACCGCCGTACAGATGAACAAGAAGGCAGATTCGGTGATGGCACCGACGACGGCAGCGATCACCAACGCCCCGTTGACGCTGGCTTGATTGAGTTTGTTTTTAGCACCCAAATCGTAGTAACTCCTAGTGGATAGAAAATTGTGTCGCGGCTCACGCCCCCTGCCAATTGCGGCAAGGCTCTCGGTAAGGGCATGATGGGCATTGCATCGGCGACGGTGCAGGATAGAAGCTGCCCGCCTCGATCGAACGCCACACGCGCTCGACGACCCGCTTGGTGCGATCGACACGCTGCTGCTCGACGGGCAGCTCATGCACACCGACGACCGGCTCTTTCGTATTGGTCAGTATCAAGAACCGCAACCGCATTTGCTTGCCGGGCACCAAGTGCTTGACCAGCTCACTGTAAAGCAACAGCTGCTCCGCTGAGTCCTCGGCCTGGTCACGGCTCCAGCGACTTCTGCTCGTCTTGAGATCGGTGATCACGACCGCTTCGTCGGTCTCCGTGATCAAGTCGATACGTCCCAACAGATCAGGCACGCCGGGAATGATCGCGCCTCGCAGTTCCTCCTCGACACCGATCACGTGACCGGCCGGTTGAGCCGCCGGGCTGCTGCGGAACGCCTCCAACATCCGGCCCGCCAGTTTGGACAACGAGCTAACATCGTCATCTTTGCCGAACTGTACCTGACCGACTTCCAGTTGGTCACGCCAGGCATCGTGATAAACCGTCAGCATCTCTTCGATGCTCGGCAACGGTTCACCAGCAAGGAGTCGGTTGAAGTGCAGCTCAACGCTGGCATGTACGGCAGAGCCGAACACCAAGCTCGACGATACGGCCTCTTCGGGCAGCCCATCTAAGTAACGGAACTTGTACCGCAGCGGACAGCTACGATAGAGGTTCATCGCCGAGAAGCTCAGGTAATCCCTGGCCTTCGTCGGCTCGGCGTCCCGCCTGGGCAAGATTACGGGTGAAATCATCGACGTCCTCCTTGGCCGTTGACCGGCGATTTCAATTCGTCAATCAGCGAACTAGCGTCCGTGATGCTCAGTTATTCGGGGCGAGCAATCCCGAAGCGGTTGCCCAGCAACTGTTCCAGGTCAAACCGCTGCCGACCGGCGATAGCTCGAATCGCCCGGGCCTGGCTCGCCGTCGCCAGCCGATGCGTGCTGTGTCCGTTACCGTGACCATTTCCGTTGCCGCATGGCGCGTGACTGTTCCCGTTGTGCTGATCGCTGGCGGGTAAAGTCAGGCCATTCAGCTCTTCATCGACCGACGTCTTGGCCAGCAAGAACAGTTGGCGGATGCGGGCTTTGAGTTTGTCGGGGTCGCCGATCAACTCACTCTCAAGTTCGAGTTCCAGGGCAACGGAAGCACCTCGGCTGCCATAATTTGCTTCGCCGACTTTCTTGGTGAATCCACAGTTCAACTTCAACATGAAAACTTCTCCTCAATGTGAAGCCCACGCCGCCCGCCCCACGTCGGGACGAGCGACGTGGGCATGGTTTGGATGTTTGAGAATCACTAGGCGGCATTCAGTTCGCCTTGAAACTGTCGCCACGAGTCGTGCAGCTCCTGCCGCAGCTGCGAAACCCGACCGGCACTGACGTTGAACTTCCTGGCGGTCGTCTTCGTCGTCTCACCGCTCGCCAGAACCTTCGCGATCCGTCGCCGCCGACTGGGTAGCGTGCGGAACCAAGTCGCGAGATCGAGCCTGCTGGCGGCGACGTCAGCGGGCGAAGCCTGCCGATCCTCCACGACTATCTCCTTCCATCCGCAGTCGCCTGCGTCGTATTGGTCGAGCCGTTCGACCTTCACGCGACCGGCAGCTTGGGCATACGGCGAGGTCACGTCACGGATATTGAGCTTCGTACCGACGCGACGACCGCTGAGAACCTGACGCACCGCGTACATCGCTAGCGGCGTGGCGTAAGCGATCTCTTCCCGGCCGAGTTGCACCAAGCGTGCGAAGGCGACGTAGGCGTTGGCAATGACCTCTTGGGTCAGCTCTTCGCGTTCTTCGGGCCGACGACTTCGGAAGGCGATACTGGCCTGCTGCTTGATCTGCGGCAGCATGGCGACGAACGCATCGTGAGCGTTCTCATTGCGAGCCGACTGTGGGCGTGCAAAAGCAATCATGGGCGATCTCCTGATGGGACCGCCCCTGCGGGCGGTCGTGTTGAAGAACACAACCGCCTACGCACGATGCGAAGGCGAAAAGGCCGACGAACGCCGTGGTCCTTTCCTAGAACAGGTCGGACCAATGGCTAACGCAGCGCTCTCATTGGTTTTGACGCGATAAGGTGCATTTCTTTAGGCATCAGCTGAGAACGGCGTGCCTTTCGGTGAGAATCTGGTCGCAGGTTGGACATCACCTGTCCAATCTGGACGTCAACTTCGATGGCGATTACCGGCAGTGCGATGCGTCCGATTCTTTTTGACGCGGTGATTGTTGGCTGGTGTAAGGAGTGGTAAGGTATGCAGCTTACTGACCAGCACCAATTACTCGCTTGAAAGGCGAGGCCCCAGATGGGTATTCGCAACACCTATATCACGGTGCAAGAAGCCTCAGAGATTCTTGGCGTCGTCCCCAACACCGTGCGGAAATGGGGGGCGGCGGGCAAGATCCCCGAGTATCGCCATCCAGCGAACAGCTACCGGCTCTACAAGCGAGCCGATCTGGAAGCGTTTCTGCGTCGAATCGAACAACCGCGACCAACAACTCCTAGGCGAGCAAAATAGATGGCTCGCGAACCGAACATACCGAACCCTCCAGAGAGGCTCCGATGGTGAAGGCAATCTTGGAAAGCTGTCAGCCACGGCAGGATTTGCTGACGGGCAGCTTCAACCCCGAAGTCTTTACCGCCGTATTGTCGCAGGTACTCGACTTCTACCGCCGCAAGCCCGGCGTGCTGGAGAACATCTACACCAACGCCGAGACCTTCTTTCGCGAGGGGACCTATCCGACCCAGGGCATGAAGGACGTTCTTGCCGAAGTGTTCGGTCGTTTAGCTGGTGATAACAGCATCCCGGCGATTCACCGTCTCGAAACAGCGTTCGGTGGCGGCAAGACGCATACGCTGATTGCTTGTACGCATATCGGAGTTCGTGGAAGCGAGCTTGCGTCTTGCACAAAGGGAATGATTGACGCGAAGCTACTCCCGGAACCCAATTCCGTTGCGATCGTCGGAGTTGCAGGCGACGAAGTTGCCGTGCACAAATCCAAGGGCAAAGAACTGGTCCCCTACACGCTCTGGGGTGAAATCGCATTTCAAGTCGGTGGCAAAGAACTGTACTCGCAGGTCGAAGCCGAGGCCACCTCGCACGCCGCTCCGGGCAAAGCCTATTTTGACCGAGTGTTCGGCGGCCGCAAAGCGATCGTCATGCTCGACGAATTGGCACAATACGCCACACGGCTGGAAGCTGCCCGCCCGAACGGTGCTGAGCAACTGGCCGCGTTCTTGATGGGGCTCAACGGATACGCTCGGGTCCATTCCGGGATCTCGATCATCCTCACGCTTGCGAGTCAAAAGGACGCCTTCGCGACCCAAACAAAACGGCTGACTGAATTGCTCAGCGCCGTGCGTGGACAAGAGGTCCCCGAAGATGAAGCGGCAGCCTTGCGAGAGAAAGCGGAGAAGGACCTACAAAGCGTCGTTGCCCGAGACGCCTCTCCCGTAACTCCCGTCCAGGCGGCGGAGATTTCGCGAGTGCTCGCTAAGCGTCTGTTTACTACGGTTGACGAGGTAGCGGCGAGAGAGACAGCCAAAGCGTACATGGAGATGTACGCCAAGAGCGCTTCACTCCTCCCTGAGGATGCAAGTCGAGCTGATTTCACTGACAAGCTCGCGGCACACTATCCGTTCCATCCGACTTTGATCGACTACTTGAATAAGAAGCTCGCCACCGTCGAGACTTTTCAGGGAACGCGAGGCGTGTTGCGAGTGCTCGCGGTCACGGTCCGTAGCATTTGGAAAGAACATCTCGCCGTTCCGATGGTGCAAACGTGTCATCTCAACCTTCGAGATGCCCGAGTTGTAGGTGAAGTGCTTGGGCGAACCGGCAGTAGCGACTTGTTGCCGGTATTGAACGCCGACGTCGGTGGGGTCGATACTCCGCAACTGGAAGGCGGTCGCAGCAATGCCGAGCTACTCGATCTGCGTAACCCACACCCGCAGGGATACCGAATGCACGAGTGGGCTTGGCGGGTCGTCTTCATGCACAGCCTCGTCGGCCGAGACCAGGGATTCCAGTCCGAGCTATTCGGACTAACCGAACAACAAGCCTTGTTCGAGGTGTCGTTCCCAGGGCTCACGCCTCCGCAGGTTCAGACCGCGCTGGGAGAAATCAAGGATGGTGCCTACTACCTACGATCGAATGAGGGACGGTACTACGCCAGCCTCGATCCATCCGTCAACGTCGCGTTGGGACGATTGCGACGATCGCTTACCAACTCGGAAAAGGTTTTGACTCTGCTCGACGCCACGGCCCGAAAAGTGGTCAAGTCCGACGCTAAAAACTTCCACGTCGTTCACGACGTAAAAGGACCGGAGCACGTTCCCGACGAGAAAAACGGTGCCGTACTTGCTTTGGTCGCACTCGGGGCCGATGAACTGGATGTTGAGAGCTGCGTCACGACCAAAGGTCCCAACCGCCCCCGAATTCAGCAGAACACCGTTTTTCTGCTCGTTCCCGACAC
>CAMCTH010000430.1 GCA_945877965.1 Planctomicrobium piriforme
TCTCTGCTCGCCCGACTTTTTGTATCACGTCGAGCGGAGCGACTATCTCGACGAGCACGCACTCGCTGCGCGACTGTCGTACTTCTTCTGGAGTTCGATGCCCGACGAGGGGCTGTTGCAACTCGCCGACGCCGGCAAACTCCGCGACGCGAAAACGTTGCGGGCCGAAACGGAGCGGATGCTCAATGACCCGAAGTCGCAGCGGTTCATCGAAGACTTCCTCGGCCAATGGTTGAACCTCCGCAAGATCGCGGCCAATGATCCCGACCGCAAGCTCTATCCCGAGTTCAGCGCCTACTTGCAAGACTCGATGATCGCCGAGTCGCGGGCTTATTTCCGCGAACTGCTGGAAAAAGATCTGAACGCGAGCTACTTGGTTCGTTCCGACTTCGCGATGCTGAACGAAAAGCTGGCCGCACTCTACGGCATTCCGGGCGTGAGCGGTTCGCAGATTCGCCGCGTGCCGCTGCCCGCCGATTGCGCGCGGGGCCCGTTCCTGACGCAAGCCGCGGTGATGAAAGTGACGGCCAACGGCACGACGACGTCCCCCGTGCCGCGCGGCGCGTTCGTCATGGCTCGGTTTCTCGGGCAGCCGCCGGAACCGCCGCCGCCGAACATTCCGGCCGTCGAGCCCGACGTGCAAGGGGCGACCACGATTCGCGAGTTGCTCGACAAGCATCGCTCGATCACGGCCTGCGCCGGTTGCCATTCGAAGATGGACCCGCCCGGCTTTGCGTTGGAATCGTTCGACGTCATCGGCGGTCAGCGCGATCACTATCGGGCGATCCGCAATGCCGAAGACGCCCCGGCCCCGCGCGGCAACATTGATCCGTTCATCGGCATCAGCTTCAAACTCGGTCCCGCCGTCGATCCGTCGGGCGTGTTGCCCGACGGGCGGTCGTTCAACAGCATTCAAGAATTTCAGAAGCTGCTGGCGGCCGACACGCAGAAGCTGCTGAAGAACTTGGCCGAGCAGTTTTGTATCTACGCGACGGGCCGCCCCGTCGGCTTCAGCGATCGAGCGGAGATTGCCGGGATCGTCGATCGCACGCAGAAGAAGGGAGGCGGCATCCGCACGCTCATTCACGAATTGGTGCAGAGCCGCTTGTTCCTTCCGGTCGGTCCGAACGTGAAGCCGCCGGTGACGACGCCGACGATTATCAACATTGCGGCGACGCCGACGCGCCGGACGCCGCCGAATTTGCCGGTGACGATCGACGTCAAGGTCTCCGCCGCCGTGAAACCAACGACGACGGTTGCAACCAACTCGACGGCCGCGGCCCCGCCGGTCGCGCGACCCCCGGTGCGTTTCCGACTCATCGGTTTGGCGACGCCGGATCGGCTCGACGATTTGCGCCAAGAACTGACCGAGATCCCGGAGATTCAGTTGGTCGATCTGGACGTCGAGAAACAAGAGATCACGTTGGCGTACGATTTCCAACGACTCTATCCGCTGGCGGGGGCGAATCATCAACCGCAGCCCGATCAGCTTCGCGAACAACTGAGCAATTTGCTCAAACGCGAGTCGCGAGGCTTGTTCTCGTTGAAGCCGTTGCTTAGTGAATCCCGCGAAAAACTTCGCCGCGAAGAGATCGCCGTGTCGATCCAAGATTGCAAGGCGTGCTGCCTTTGCGTCTATCACACGGCGATCAAAGTCGACGGCGTCGAACAAGCGGCCGTCGACGGAAAGACCGGCCGTTTGACCGTTTGGCTCGATCCGACGAAGAGCGATCTCACGCCGTTAAAAGACGCATTGGCCAAGGCGAAGATCGAGCCGGCTAAGCCGTAGTTCGATCTTCGCCTCGGTTTCCGTCGTCGTTGCGAAGTGTCGCTTGCGGTATCGCGAAGCGAGAACAGGTTGTGTTACTTCGCCTTGGCGAAGACGTGACCGGCGATTTCCATCGGCACGCTGTAGAGCGACGTGCGGCAGGTGGCGAACAACGTTTTGTTCTCCGGGCCGCCGAACGTGCAGTTCGCCGGTTGCTCCGGGACCTTGATGATGCCGAGCAGTTTGCCGGCCGGATCGTAAACCTGCAGGCCGAGGCCCGAGGTGATGTAGAGGTTCCCCTTTACGTCGACGGTCAGCCCGTCGCCGCCGGTCCCCTGCTTTCGTGCCGGTTGTTGCAACGTGCAGAAGACGCGGCCCGGGCCGAGCTTGCCGGGCGATGTGACGTCGTAGGCCATCATCTCGGCTTGCTGCGAGGGAATCACATACAGTGTCTTTTCATCGGGCGACAAAATCACGCCGTTCGGCGCTTTCAGATCGTCGACCAAACGCGCGACCTTGCCGTCGGCCGACGCGTAATAGACCGCAGTCTTCCCTTGCGGCAACGGCTCGGGCGCGCGGAAGTGCGGGTCGGTGAAGTACACGCCCCCGTGAGCGTCGATCACTAGATCGTTCGGCGCGTTGTAACGCTTCCCTTCGTAGCCGTCGCTGATGACGCGGACGACTTCTCCCTTAGCGTTCATGGCGACGATCCGGCCGTCCATTTCGCAGCCGTACAATTCGCCGTTCGCATTGAACATCGTGCCGTTTGTGTGGTTCGAGCCGTCGCGGAAGACCGTGATCTTGCCTGCGGCGTCGAGCTTGTGGATCTTGTTTTCCGGAATGTCGGTGAAGACAAGGTTTCCCGCGCCGTCGGCAGCCGGGCCTTCGAGGAACTTGAAATTTCCCTGCACTTTCGTCACCGGACCGGTTGGACCGAGACCTGCGATCGGCCCGTTAGCCGCTTCTTGGCCCTGCGCGAGGGTCGATGTGAAGAGGGCGGCCGACAACGAAGCTGCGGCGAGAAGTCGTGTGAACAGCATGGGATTTCTCCTGAGTCAATCGACGAAAAATGCGAAGTCGAACGAATCGAAAACAGAACCGATTACAGCACGTGTTCTTTACGCAGCGCGGCCAGCGCCGTCAGGGCGGGCTTCGGTTTGCCGTTGGCATCGAACAAACCGCCGTGCGGCAGGTCGTGCGGTTCGTCGTCGGGCGAACCGAGCCAGGCGATCCCCTGCACCGCCGGTTTCGCCAGCAGCAACGGCACGAAGTCGCGGACCCAGCGGGCTTGCGATTCGGGCGACCAGCCGCCCGACATCACCCCTGCGGCGGCGTGCGCCTTGCTGCGGGCCGCGGCATCGGGCGTTTCACCGCTCGGTACCGTCAGGTAGATGTACAGCGGCAGCCCAAGCGACGACCAGACGTCGAGAATCTTGCCCAACTCCAAGGCGTCGCGATGATACGTTCCCTCGGGCGTGTAGCCGACTTCCAACTCCAGGCCCAGCGCCGCAATCGGCAACGACGAGCGAACGAGGTGATCGGCGACTTGAATCGGCGCATAACCGCTCGGAACGCGACGCAGATACTCGCCCCACGGTTGATCGAAGCTCACGATCAGCGGCGCATCGGGATCGTGTCGCCGCACCGTCTCCAGCGAGCGGACGATGATGCGGAGCTTGTCTTCATCTTTCAGCCCAAGCGTGTGATGCCGCGCCGCGTACGAGGCGGCATGCCACAGGGCCACTTGCCCGCGCAATTTGCGGACGATGTGCGACACATACTCGGCCGTGAAGGCGAGGATGCCATCGATGTCGGATTGCCAAAGCGACAACCAATCGGGAAAGCCGCGGTCGTCGAGCCGAATGAGCGGGCCGGCGGCGACGTTGATGTTGTGTTCCTTGCACCACGCGATCTGCGCGAGGTAGGCATCCCAAAGATACTGCTCTTCGAGCGAGACGACGTCGCGCCAAGTGAGCGGCACGACGGCCGTGTTGCAGATGGAAGCGAAGGCTGCGCTCTTGGCCGGGTTCGGCTCAAGGTGCCCGAGTGACGCTCCAAATGCAACCGGGAGTTTTGCCGTCTGGCGATGTCGCGTGATCAACGCTTGATCGACGTAGCATTGCGAAAGCAGATCGCCGGCCTCGCACGCGGCAACGAGCGCGGCATCGGAACCGGCGGTCGCTTCGGCGACGTCGTGCTGCGCGACGGCGGCTCGCGTGAACAACCGCGTCGCCTCGGCCAGTCGTTGCGTCGCCTTGTCGCTCGGCGTGAGTCCCAGTGTTAGCCAGTCTGCCAGTTGATTGCGAACCTGATTCACCTTGCCGCGAGCCAACTCCAACGGCAGCAAGTACGGTCGATCGCGCTGCACGACCGTCGCAGTCGCCATGAGCGGTTCGCCCCGGCCGTCGATTCGCCACGGCACGTTGAGCTTGGTCGATTCGTAGCCGTCGCGCTCGACGAGCAGTTCGCCGCCGGTGAGTTTCGCGCGGCATGCGTTCGGAATCGGATCGAGCCCGCTCAGAAACGCCTGCTGCACGGCTCTTTCGGAGAGTCGCGCCGGATCGGGGACGATAAATCGAAGCTGTCCGACCGGCATGGGTGTGCGGCGCGTGCGAGGTTGGGCGTGCGAAGTTGCGTGGGCGGCGAAGCGGAGCGAACGAAGAGCCTCGATGCCCCGAGAGTTGCGCCGCCGAGAGCGAGTCTAATCGTCGCACCCCGAAGGCACAAGTTTGCCGCCCGTCGCTGGTTCGCGCAAGCCACGGGCGTTATACTGCCGAACTCGTTGCGGACATCCACCTCGCGCCACTCGGTCACGCTCATGTCGTCTGCGGTCGTGCTCGAAACTCAGCTTCCGTTTCCCGTCCGCCGCGGTAAAGTGCGCGACGTTTACGACCTTGGTGAGCGGCTGCTGCTCATCGCCAGCGACCGCATCAGTGCGTTCGATTGGGTCCTGCCGTCGGGCATTCCCGACAAAGGCCGCGTGCTGACGCAAATCAGCACGTTTTGGTTCG
>CAMCTH010000431.1 GCA_945877965.1 Planctomicrobium piriforme
TGGTGCATGAGGTCGAGCATCCGGCGTCGTTCGCTCGCTCGTTGTTCATCGAAGCGCTGCGAGCTGCGGGGGTGAAGGTCACCGCCTCGCCGCTCGTCGAAAACCCGGCGAGCAAACTGCCTCGCTACGAGACCTATGCCACGATGCAACCGACGGCGGAGTTGATGTCGCCCCCGTTCGCCGAATCGGCGAAGCTGATTCTCAAGGTGAGCCACAATCTGCACGCCGGCACGTTGCCGCTGCTGGTCGCCGCCAAGCAAGGCAAACGGACGCTCGCCGAAGGACTGCAACTGCAACGCGACTTCTTGGCGCGCGCCGGCGTCGACGTCCCAACGATTTCCTTCGGCGGCGGTGCAGGAGGCGACCGCGCCGACTACGTGACGCCGCGCGCGACCGTGCAGCTGCTCAAGGCGATGAGCAAGCGGTCCGACTTCGCGGTCTATCGCGGCGCGCTGCCGGTGTTGGGCGTCGACGGCACGCTCGCCGCGGCCGTCGTCGCCGATTCGCCGGCCAAGGGGCAGGTGCAGGCCAAGACCGGCACGCTCGTCTGGAACAACACCCTGCTGGGAAAATCGCTGCTGCAAAGCAAAGCCCTGGCCGGTTATGTCGACGCCGCTGACGGCCGTACGGTCGTCTTCGCCTGCTTCGTGAACCTCGTCGCTTTGCAGCAATCCAGCGATCGAGATCGGATCGGCCGCGTACTCGGCAGCATCGCCGAGAAGTTGCACGCCGCCCCTTAGGCCGATACATTGTTAGCTTCAATTTCTCGCCGGCCCCTCGCCGGAACGCATCCTCCCCACTCCGCGAACTCGCAAGAAGCCCTATGAAAGCCGTCGCCGTCCGTCCCGGTGTTCCGAACAGCGTCCACATGGTCGACGCTCCGCCCCCGAAACTCAGCGACGTTCCGAACGGCAAGGGCGTGCTGGTGAAGGTGCTCAAGGTCGGCGTCGACGCCACGGATCGCGAGATCAACGAAGCCAAGTACGGAGCCGCTCCCAAAGGCGTCGACTACTTGATCATCGGACATGAAGTGTTCGGCATCGTCCAAGAAGTCGGTGCGAACGTGCGCCGCGTCAAGGTCGGCGAGTACGTCACCTGCACCGTCCGTCGTCCCGGCGGGTCGATCTACGACTTGATCGGCACGAACGACATGACGAGCGAAGAGACGTACTACGAACGGGGCATCAACCTTCGCCCCGGCTACATGACCGAGTACTTCGTCGACGAAGAAGAATACATGGTGCCGATGCCGGCCGGCTTGAAGCACCTGCACGTGCTCGCCGAGCCGATGAGCTGCGCCGCCAAAGCCATTTCACAAGCCTTCGAAGCCCAGCGCCGCCTGAAGGTCTGGCGTCCGCAACGGGCGTACGTCATGGGGGTCGGGCAGATCGGCTTGCTCTCGACGCTCATCCTCCGACTGCGCGGCATCGAAACCTACGCCCTAGCTCGCAGCCCCGCCCCGACGCCTAACTCCAAGATCGTCGAAGCGCTGGGAGCGACTTACGTCAGCACCCGCGAAACATCGCTGACCGATCTGGCCAAGAAAGTCGGCAAGGCCGACCTGATCATCGAAGCGACCGGCAACAGCGCCGCGGCGTTTCAGGCGATGGAAGTGTTGGGGAACAACGGCGCCCTGGTGTGGGTCAGCGTCACCGGCGGCAGCGCCTCGACGACCGTCCCCACCGACAAGATCAACCTGGAATGGGTCTTGGGCAACAAACTGTTGCTCGGTTCGGTGAACGGCAACCGCGAGCACTTCGAGATCGGAATCCGCAATCTCGCGCAAGGCGAACTTACCTTTCCCGGCGTGATCGAGCAGATTCTGACGACGCCGGTCCGCGGTCTCGACAACTATCAGGAGATGATGCGTCTCCTCTGCGAAGGCAAACACCTGAAGGTGTACGTCGAAGTGGCGGAAGGCTAAAGAAGTTGACGGTTGACAGAGGGCAGTTGACAGTGAGAGACGGCTCACTAGCAATGTTCTGTCAACTACTCACCGTCAACCGTCAACTAGCTCACTGGCAAACGCACGGCTGCGCGTACGTCGGGCTGTAATACTGTTGCTGCGGGGCGGCTTGTTGGGCAGGCACTTGCTGCAGGCCCGGACCCGGCATTTGCGGATAGCAGTAGCCGTTGTACCAGGAACCGCCGCGCTGCCAGCAGCACATGCGGCAGCAGCCCGACGAGGAACCGGCGAGCGCAAGAAGCGCGCAGAGCAGAATGATTTTTCGCATGGCGAAAGTCTCGTAGCGGCGAACTCCCTCGATCGCACGGCAGACGGGCCGCGCTGCGAGCGACGAGTTCGAAAATTCTTGACGTGAACGGACCGAGAGGTGATGCGGACGGCAGGTGGGGCGAGACGGTATCGCCGCACCGCCCGCAAGTCAAGACGACTCGCCGCGTAGCGCGGCGTCGACGAGTTATCGCGGCGTCGCCGAGGGGCTGCTTGCCGGCACGGCCGAGATCGGCCGCGATGCGGTCGGCGTCGGCGTCGGTCGGGGTGCGGGCGCCGCCGGCGGCGACTTCGTCGTCTCCGCCAGCAGGCGTTCGATCCGTGCGTGAGCCGCTTGATGCTGGCGGACGATCAGCCGTCGCGAAGCGTCGTCGAACACGATCGCGCCGGCCCCGTCCGCTTCCGCCGCTCCGGCGTCGGCCCAAAGTTCGTCGGCCAGTTGCGTCTGAATCCGCGTCACCCAACTCGGGCCGTCGGTTTCCGTCGGCGACGAACTCGGCAAGGCATAGAACTCGACGTACGAGCGCCGCCGTGCCGCTTCGCGCGTCGTGATCTCGATCAACTTCGGGCCGACCAAACGCCAGCCCCAGTCGCGCGGCTCGCAGAGCGCGTTGAGCACGACCGCCGCCGGATGCTTGTCGGCCGAGATTCCGATCCGCTCCGGACCGGCGAATCCTTGCGCTGCCAAAGCGATCGAGTCGACGAGCACCGTCGCTCCCGTCTCCGCCTCAAAGCGAGCGACGATCTCCGCCAGCGTCGCGCCGGGACGAAAGTTCATCGTCACCGGCTTGCTCAACAGATCCGTCGAGCGATGCAACCGCGTCTCCAACGATGCCTGCGAGTCCTGCGGCGCTTTGCCGCGAGTCAGCCGGAGTCGATCGAGCAACCGCTTCGCCTCGCGACGACCGGCGACCGTCTGCTGCACGACGAGCTTCGAGCCGTCTTGCGTCACGGTCGCAGGCCCGGTGAGGAGTCGAAGTCGGTCCCCCAACAAGCCGACGGCCTGCGGATCGCCGCTGGTCAAGTCGTCGACGACGTAAGTCTCTTCGACCTCGGCGTTCCAAGGAGCGTCGCGATAGAGGAACAACTGATCGCCGACCGGCGGCCCTTGCAACTCGGCGGCGGCCAACAACTGTGCGAAGACCTCTTGCACCAACGCGTCGGACAGCTTCAACGTCACCGGCGTCGCCAGCAGCGCGGCGTCGGGAGCCAATGAATCAGCATCGTATGCGACGCGAATCGTCGACAGTTGCGCGACGAGGTCCAAGGCGCGACGCAACGGCACCTTGTCGAAATCGATCTCCGGCAACTTGTCCTGCAAGCGGGCGGCAAGGTCGATCTGCGGCGGCGCGGCGGCGGGAGTCGTCGCGCGCGGCACGGCCGGCGGGGGCTTCGTCGCCGAGGCGATTGCCGTCGGCGATGGTGCGGCGGTCGGCACGGCCGTCGTCGTCGGAGTCGCGGTCACGATGCGAATCGACGAACTCGGCGCTGCGGTGGGGCTCGGCGTCGGGGTGATCGCAGGAATCGGGATGGTCGGCGAGGCAGAAGCCAAGACGACGGGCGACGTCGCACTCGGCGTGGCACTCACGGTTGCGAGCGGAGCCGTCGCGGAGACGCCGGCGAGCGCCGTCGCACTCAGTGCCGGCTTCGAGGCGCTCGGCGAGGGAGACGGCGTGCGCGAGGCCGTGGGAGTCGTCGTCGCGGCGGCGAGCGGTTCAGGCTCTCGTTCGGGCGGCAACGCTTCGCGGCGGCCGAACGTCGCCCACAATCCGAAGGCGATGATCAGCAACGACAGTAGTCCGCCGCCGATCAGAATCCAACGTCGGGCCTGCGCTTCGTGCGGGGCGACGATCTGCCCCGGCGGCAACAGCGGCCCATCATCGGCAGCGGGCGACGCCGGAACTGCCGTGGCGAGCGGCTCGGTCGTCGTCGCAGCCGGCTTCGACGACGGCGCGGAGGCCGCTTTTGCCGGCGGCTTCCAGCCCGGCGGCGCCTTGATCTCGACCATGCCGATGCACTTCGGGCAGGCCAAAATCTGGCCGATCGCCGATTCGTGCCGGACCTTCAACCGCGAGCGGCACGTGATGCAGGTGACGGAGAAGAGTTCCACTGCAGGCGGCCGTCCGTGAAGTGCGAGAGGCGAGAACCCGCAGCGGCCCGACCGTCGCCGAGCCGCCGCATGCTGAAGAGAGCGAGTCGGTTACTTCTTCACCGGTGCTTGTTCGAACTCCGGCAGCAGCGTTTCCTTGCGAGCCGCCGCGCCTTTGCGCGTCAGGATCAAAATGGTCTCCGTGCCGTCGGCGGCCGGTTTGACCATGTAGACCAACTGACCGTCGAGGTTGGCTTTCTTCAAAATAACCTGCAACAACTTATCGACGGTTTGCTCCGGTTCGTTCAAGCCCATCGATTGGTTCTTCGTAATGCCGGCATCGCGGAAGTCGTCGCCGTGCATTTCGATCGGCACGCCGATTTCCGTCGCGACGATATCGAGAACTTTATTCAAGTCGTTACGGTCGAAGGCCAAGGCAATCTTC
>CAMCTH010000432.1 GCA_945877965.1 Planctomicrobium piriforme
GTTCGGGGCGGCATGAAATCGAGTTCCATCCCCAATTGAAATGCCGCTTGCTCCAAGTCCTTGCTCGTCAGATCGGCCCCGCGATCGCAAACCAATTTTTCAGGAACGCCGTAACAGGGCCACGGGTTGGCGATGTCGGGATACCGCTCGCGAACAAAGGACTTGGGCAGAATCGCCTGTCGCAACGCCTCCATAATGACGGCGTAGGAGGGAGGCTCGAACCCGATGCAGAAGCCGACGATCATCCGGCTGTAGTAGTCGATCAACACCGTCAACCACGGTTGACCGATCGGCCCCGCCTTGCCGCCGACCACAATTTTGAGCGGGGAATGGTCGATCTCGACCCGCTCAAGGATCCGCGACGCCAATTGTTGGCGGGAAGTCGAACGATGGCGTTGGTCGGCGATCCGTCGTCCCCAGCGAGCCCGGTCGACTTCGTACGGATCGAGCTGAGCAACGCGACGCGCAAGGGCCCGGGCCAACGTTCCCGGCTTGGGAACGGGAAGGGCCTGGGCCGCCGTCGTCCGGGAGTTGTAGCGCTGGATTTCTTCCAAGGTTCGGCGAACGACGGCCGAGAGGGGACGACGGGCTGTGGTGAGATACACCTCTGAGAGCGCACGTTCGACCATCTGTGCCAGCTGCGGAAAACGCTTCAGCCAGCCGTGCCGCCGTGACTTGCCACGGGCCCCTTGTCGGCCGTGCTTCGGCGATAGGACGGCTCGCTCAGCACCGCTCCGTCGCCAACGCGTGAGCCAACGTCTTATAGTCCGAATCGAAACCGGTGATCCCTCGGCGGACAACTCGCGTGCACGACGCGCCAGATCGCCGGTCGTCGGCCGCTCCAAGCGAGTCAACGGCTCAATGGCTCGCCAGCGGAGGACGGCCAGTTCGAAATCGGACGGCTTCAGCGCGACCGGTTTGGTCGCCGCCGCCGGCGTCCCTCCGCCGTCGATTACCGGCGCGAACCGCAATCGACCTGCAGCGTAGAGCGCCAGCACCTCACCTTCGGTAAACGTCTGCTCGCTGCGATACTTCAAGTCTTCGGCAATGAATTCTTGGGGACCGAGTTGGCGGACGATGCGGAAGGCCCGTTCGTCGCAAAGCCACTCGGTTCCCACACCGAGTCGAACGGATCCCATAGTAACGAACCTCCCGGATACAAGACGGTACGATTGGAAAGGGCCTCAAACCGCGGATCGAGGGCCAACCGCCCCACAGCCGCCAAATGCAGCGAGGTTGCGCGGACCTCGGCCGGGTCGCAACCACATTCCATGATCACGGCTTCGATCGTCGTCGGGCGCTGCGAGACGACTGACTCGATTCGCTCGACCAGCGCCGCCGGCGGCACGGAAATTCGGAAGCGCGTGAGCAAGCGAACGTTGGCCAGGAGCGGGCCGCGGTATAAATGGCGCTGGGTTACGACGTGGTAAGTCCAGCCGTGCTTTTCCGCGGCGAGTGCGGCGACCGTCAACTTGCGCTGGACCAGCGGTCGACCGAGTTTATCGGCCGGTTTGACCTCGACGAGGTGCCGAGCGCCGTCGTCGAGCTTCACCAGAAAATCCGGCACCACGTAGGAAACGCGATGCCGTTTGCGAAAAGCCTTGTCAGGCGCGCCGTCCAAGAGAGTGATCGCGCCGGTCGCTTCATCCCAGGCGTACCAGACGGCCAAGGGTTGTTCCAGGATTTCCGTGACGCGAGGTGATGCGGCAAGGATTTGGACGGCGGCGGCCTCCAGTTGCCCTTGGCAGCGAATCGAGCGCCCTTGCCTAGGAAAGGGAACGAGCACGAAGGTTCCTGGAGTTCGCCGCCGCAGTTGAAACGTCGAGATGACGTGGGACTCCATTGCCGCACCTCCGTTGTTAGGCAGCGACACGCGAGCGCGACGAGCCGACGCGACTCCGTTGGGGCTTGACTGGTTTCGCTGAGCGAGCGGAGAGCTTGGCGGAGATGAGTCGGTTGAGTCGCTGCGAACCTTCATCGCCGTACTCATCCCAAGCGAACGACTTGAAGAGGGGCGTGAGGGACTTTTCGAGATTGCGGATATCTGCGGCCGGAATGGAAGTATCGACGTCGGCGGCCGGATAGGCCCGCCTGTGCTCCGGCCAGTGCAACACGAATAGCAACAGACGCGCGCCGTCACTGCCGACTGCAACGAGTCGTCGTGTATCGGACAGGATCATGCGGCCGACGGCCCAATTGCGGAGTCGGCCGAGCACGACGACCGCTCGTGCGTAGAGCGAATCGACGGCAGGCTGGGCTGGCGCCAAGAACATCGTCCGCCCAGAAAGAAGTGATATGTCGACTTTTTCGAACGGCAGCAAATGCTCAATGCGAATCGACGAATCTTCTTCCGGCGACAACGAGGCGAGTTCCTCCGCAGAAAGCGGAACCGATTCTTCGGCCGATAACTCGAAAGCCTTGCCGATTTCTTCCGATGCGAGCTCGCCGTGGTCCGGGCAAACCCGGCGCTGGGAAATGCGTCGGCCGCAGGTGATGTGGATCTGATGCAGTGGACCATTGGTCGGCGTGACCAGCGCCGGGTAGGCTTTGATCGGCACTTTGAGCGGGCCGAGTTCCAGTTGACCGCTCCAACTGGCGCGACCGCCGGCCGTGGTAGGCCGATCTCGAACGACGGTAGGCATGGCATTCTCCAAGAAAGTGAAAAGAGAGGGTAAGAGACGACGCGTAGGAACGTCGTCGTCGCCGCTAAGCTCGCGGCAGGAGTCGGCTTTTGAGTCGCCGCTCGAGGCGTTCCAACTCAGGACGATTCAAGGGTGTGACCTTGGGAAACCCCAGGTCGCGAAAATACGGCCGCATGATGCGACGGCCGTGCGGCAGCATTTCGTCGCGCCAGTACGACAAGGCGGCCAGCATTGTGCAGAGTTCTCGTTGAGAACATTCCAATACGGCTTCTCCTAGTTGAGGTTGATATGTAAATGCACCTAAGTTTATTGCCGCGTTTTTGCGAGTTATTTAGCGGTATGACCAGGAATAGCTGCGTTGCGACGGTCGCGACGCGACGGTGTTTCCTCCCCGCAGCCCTTGTACGTTTTCGGTTCCGATGATGCGATGACAAGTACCGGGTCACGGGCGAGCGAAACGAAAACCCACGAGTCATGGAATGCGAACAGGCTGTTTACGCTCGGGGCTGGCCGATGCCTAAATGGGCTTTGAGCCCGCTTTATTTAGTGGCCCCCCGTACGGCGCACCCGGATGAGCTTCGAGCTCGAAGAGGTTATTGCCAAACTGCCCATTGCTTCGCAGAGCCTACACACGCATTCCGAAATCAGGAGGTTGGTCCTATGACACGCTTCATCGGGATGGACGTCCACAAGCGCGAGGTTGAGATTTGCATTGTGGATCAGAAAGGTAAGGTGTTGAAACGGTCACGCTGCGCCTGCGACCGCGAGACGTTGGAGAAACTGGCGCGGACACAGTTCACGAAGCGAGACCATGTCGCTTTGGAAACGACCACGAACGCTTGGGCGGTCGCTGATCTAATTCGGCCGCACGTAGCGCGAGTGGTGGTGAGTAATCCGGTCAAGACGCGGATCATTGCCGACGCCAAGATCAAGACGGACAAGGTCGACGCGGAAGTCTTGGCGCAGTTGTTGCGATGCGATTACCTGCCCGAAGTGTGGGCGCCGGATGTTAACACCCGCCTGTTGCGCCGGCTCTGTTCCCGACGAGCGGGCATGGTTGCCAGTCGCATCGCCACGAAGAATCGCGTTCATAGCTTGCTGGGCGGTCTCTTGATTCAAGCGCCGCTGCAAGACCTGTTCGGCCCCCAAGGGCGACTTTGGTTAGACGGTGTCGAACTTCCCGCAGAACACCGCGCAGTGCTCGGCGTCGACCTGCGCTTGCTGGATGCCGTGAATCGCGAGATCGAACTGCTGGATAAGCAGCTCAAGACGTTGGCGTATCACGACGACCGGATGCGCCTGCTGGTAACGATACCGGGAATCGACTACACGGTCGCCGTGGCATTGATCGCCGCCTTGGGCGATCTCAGTCGCTTTCGCGACGGCGATCACGTGGCCAGCTACCTGGGACTCGTCCCTTCGACGCGACAGTCCGGAGATCAGTGTTATCACGGTCCGATCACCAAGTGCGGTCGCGGTTATACCCGGTGGATGCTGATTCAGGCGGCCCAACATCTAGCCCTCACGCACGGCCCGCTGGGGGCCTTCTTCCGTCGCCTATCTCGGCGAAAGGGGCACTGCATCGCCGTCGTGGCGGCGGCACGGAAAATGGTGACGATCGCCTTCTTGATGCTCAAGCACAACGAGCCGTATCGTTACGCGTCGCCGCAACCGACGCGGGACAAGTTAGTTCGCCTACGCGTTACGGCCACCGGTGAGAAACGATACGCCAAACCGGCCCTGGGAACGAAGGGACGCCCCGCAAGTTACGGTAGCAAAGTGCATCAAGTGCGACAGCCGGGGTTAGCTGAGGTCTACGCGGCCGAGAAGTTGCCGCCCATCGCCACGATCGATGCGCTACCGCCCGGCGAACGCGAGATGCTCAAACGCAAATCGTTGACGGAGATCGTCGAGAAGAAGCAGAAGCCACGGCAACGCATCCGTAAGAACGGTCGCCTGCTGCCGGAAGCTTGACTTCCTGAGAGCGGAGACTTCGGGAGGTGAAACGGTTGCCCTGAACGAGGGTTGCGCATTCCGTGCGCGCAACGCATCCTGCGAGAAGCTTTCGGCGAATCCATTCGCCGACCAGGGCGCTCATTGCCGCCCCTGGACCCCGGCTAGC
>CAMCTH010000433.1 GCA_945877965.1 Planctomicrobium piriforme
GTTGCTCGACGAGCAGACGCTGCATCCGCGCATCGATCGGGCGAATTTCCTCGGCGGCTTGGTCGAGAATCTGATCGGCCAGCTGCGCAAAGGTGAGAATGCCCGGGGCGAAGCAGGCGGGCAATTCGGTGGTCGGCAAGCGACGGCGAACGTCCTCGGCGGCGCGCTGACTCGGCGCGAGCCAGAGGACCGACTCGAGTGCGTCGATCGCCGGTCGCCCCGCGAGCGCGGCGCGATAGAGCCCGAGCAAATGCTCGGTCTTTCCGCTCCGCGCAGGGCCGACGACGACCGTAAAGCGTGCCGCCATAGACCGATTCCCCTCCGTGATCGAGACGTCGACGAGCCTTGATTCTAGCCGAAGAGCGGCGACCGTCGTAGGCGGTTCCGACGATGGGGCCGGCCGAGCGAGCGGCGGCGGCTTATAATCGTCGTCGACTTGCTGAGTTTTGTCTGCGTCGCCCTTTTCGTTTGCCGAGGTTCGCCGATGACCGCCGCCGCCCTGCCCTGGGAAATTGATTGCCGCACCGTCAAGCAGAAGCTCGACGCCGGCGAACCGTTCTTCTTGCTCGACTGTCGTGAGCAGAGCGAGTACGACGCGGTCCGAATCCCGGGGGCGACGCTGTTGCCGATGAGCCAGTTGACGACGCGGGCCGCCGAGTTGGAACCGCAGCGCGGCAAGCATATCGTCGTCCACTGCCATCACGGCGGGCGGAGCATGCGAGTCGCTCAGTGGCTGCGGCAAAATGGCTTCGACCAAACGCAAAGCATGGCGGGCGGCATCCATCAATGGGCCGTCGAGATCGACCCGTCGCTGCCGACGTACTGAGGTCGAGCTGCGAGGTGTGAGGGACGAGGTTTGAGGCGGACAATTTCGCCACCAACCTCGATGCTTAAACGGCTCGTTTGCGGCGGCATTCTCGCTGTGCAGTCGGCTTGAAAAACCGCTGATTGTGTTCTATATTAATCAATCCGACGCGACGAGCGACGCTTGCCTGAGGCGTGGCCTTCAAACCGTGTCGTCGGATTAGCAGGCGGACGTGGTGGAATTGGCAGACACGCAAGCCTCAGGAGCTTGTGGCCGCAAGGTCGTGGAGGTTCAAGTCCTCTCGTCCGCACTCGAATGACCCTTGTCGCGACTTTGGTTGCGGCAAGGGTTTTTTTGTTGGCGCTAGCGATTCCGCCCCCCGGCGACGTTCAGCAGCAGTTCGTGCGTCTGGAACAGCAGGCCGGCGAGCAGCACGGCGAACTCGGCGACGATCTGGAGGCCCCACGTTTCGGCCAGTACGCCGGCCAACGCGGGAATGAGCGCAGCCCCGAGCATGCCCGCACTCACTTGAAAGCCGACGGCGTGCACGGCGTACGCCTCCCCCAGTCGCTGCGGCGTCCGGGCCATCAGGCAGGGAAAGACCGGCGCGAGGCCGAGGCCGATGAGGATTAGACCCGCGTAACTCAGTTCCGCAAACGCGGCAAAGGCAAAAATCGCCGCACCGAAGAGGGCCGCCGTCATGGAGACGCGCAAGAGCCGGTCGAGACCGAAACGCTGCGAGACGGCTCCCGCCGCAATCCGGCCGACGCCGATCGCGCCATAGTAAGCACCGGCCAACATCCCCGCCGTGCCGGCCGGCGTACCGCGCGACTCCGTGAGCAGCGTAAAGCACCATTGCCCGACGGTGAACTCGAGACCGACGTACAAGAAAAAGAGCACAACTTGCAACCAAACCAGCGGCTCACGCAGAGCTTCGCGCATACCGACCTCCGCCGAGGGGACGGCGTTGCGATCGGTCGACGGCGCCGGTTCGTCCCAACGGCGACGGGTGATCAGAAACAAGATCGTCATGAGCAGCAACAGCCCGCCGACAATGCCGTAACCGAGTCGCCAGGAGCCGGCGCGAACCAGCGCGGCCGTCATCAGCAACGGCCCGAGCGTCGCTCCGAGGCTGTAGCAAGCATGCAGCCAGTTCACATGCCGCGACGAAAAGCGGCTGGAAACGTACGCATTGAGACCCGCATCGATTCCGCCCGACCCCAACCCCCAAACGATGCCGCAGGCCACGAACAACGGCCAGACCGGGGCGAGGCTGCTTCCCAACATGGCGACGGCGACCAGGCCGCTGCTAATCCAGAGCAGATTGCCGAGCCCGAGCATCTGCGTCAGCTTCCCGCCAAAAAAACCGGAAGCACAGTAACCGCAGCCGAGCGCGATAAAAACGAGACCGAAGCTACTCTGCGACAGCGAGAAGACATCGCGCACAAACGGCCACGCGACCCCGGCGACCGGATCGGGCAGGCCGAGACTGACGAAGCCGACGTAAGCGATCACTAACAGCAAGACTTGGCTGCGGTTAGCATCGGACTTCGGCGTCTCCGGGCCTCGGCTCACTCTATCGTTTCGTCCCTTCGATCACGCTGATCTCGGTCGTCGTAGCGACGATCCGCGTCAGCTCGAAGCCGGCTTGTTCGTAGAGCGTGCGATACTCGAGGGCCGAGCGTTCTTTGCCGCCGGGGATGAGCATCATCGTCAGGTCCAAGAACTTCGTCGCGAACGGGCCGTTGCCGGGCGGGATCACGCTTTCGACTAGCAGCAGTTTGCCGCCGATCGGCATCGCAGCGTGACAGTTCCGCAAAATCGCAAGCGACTTATCATCGTCCCAATCGTGGATAATGTGTCGCATCAGATAAGCGTCGGCCCCCGCCGGAATGCCGCCTGCTTCGAAAAAACTACCGCGGGCCAATTCACAGCGATCGGCGACGCCGGCCTCGATCAAACGCGGGGCGGCGCGGTCGACGACGTGCGGCAGATCAAACAGCACGCCCTGCAACGAAGGATGGTGTTGTAGAATCGCCGCGATCTTCGACCCATTGCCGCCGCCGACGTCGACCAACTGCTTGTATTGCGAAAAGTCGTACGCCGCGAGGACCGCGGCCGTTTCACGACCATGGATGCCGGTCATCGCCTCGTCGAAGATCTGCCCCTGCTCGGGATGCTGCGAGAGCCACTCAAAGATCGGAGCTCCCAAAGTCTTCTCGAAAGCGTTGTCGCCGGTGTGGAGAATCTCGACAAGCTTGCCCCACACGGTGTAATGTTCTTCGCCCATCATCAGCACCAACGAGCGTTGCGAGCCGGGGACGTTGCTCTGCAGCAGTTCGGCCATCGGCGTGAGGCCAAACGTCCGCGGTGTTTGTTCGGCAAAGATGCCGAGACTCGCCAGAGCCCGCAGCAAGCGAAACAAGAAGTCGGGCTTCGTCTCCGTCGCGGCCGCGAGTTCGTCGACCGTTCGCGGACCGTTTTTCAAGAGATCGGCGATGCCGAGCTTAGCGGCGGCATAGATCGCCTGCGAATGCCAGTAGCCGCAAATCATTTGCGTCAGCGAACCGGCGACCTGTGCATCGGACATAGCCCACAACTCCTGAGACGAAGACTAAGCACGACGCTCCGCGGCGAGTTCCGCCTGCAGCGCCTCGATAAGCCGATCCAAATCGGCCTGCGTATTATACAGATGAAACGACGGGCGAACGTAGCGGCGCTCGTTCCAAGTGAGCACGAGGATTTCAATCCCGTGCCGTTCCCACAGCAGGCGCTGCAACTGCGGCGCGTCCCCCGGCGGCAGCGGCATCGTCAGCATCGAGCCGTACCATGCGAATACGTCGGGCACGAACGCGAGTAATCCCGTAACCGCTTCGATCCGTCGCCGCGCTTCGCGCATCAAGGCATGCGTGTGCAGGCGAAACGCGTCGAGTCCGACGTCTTGCTGAAATTGAATCGCCACGGGAATTGCCAAGTACGGCGACGGATCGCCCGTGCCGGACCAGCGGAACTCGTCGGTCCACAATGCCGGGACGTCGGCGGCCGTTCGTTTCCCCCAACTCGTCACCAGCGGCCGCATCTCGGCTTGTCGTCGCGGATGGACGTACAAGAAGCCGCTGCCGAGCGGGGCCGAGAGCCATTTGTGGCAGCTCGCACAGTAGAAATCGCAGCCCATCGCATCGAGATCGACGTCGCGCATGGCCGGGGCATGCGGACCGTCGATGCAGACGGCGATCCGCTGCTCCGCCGCTTTGCGACAAATCTCGGCGACCGGCATCACGATCGCCGTCGGGCTCGTCACTTGGCTAACGACGATCACGCGTGTGCGGTGCGTCACGGTGGCAAAGATTGCCGCCACGATCTCATCCGGGTCGCGCAAAGGATACGGCAACGTCGCCGTGGTCACCCGAGCCCCGACGTCGCCGCAGGTCCGTTGCCAGATCCGAAACACGGCTCCGTATTCGTGATCGTTCAGCAGCACTTCGTCGCCGGGACCGAGCGGGAAGCTCGCGGCCACGAGGTTCATCGCCATCGTGGCGTTGGTCACGAAAGTCAGATTCTTCCCCGCCGTGCCGACGAACTTGCCGACCTGCTCCGCCGCGTCCGCCAGTAGCGGCTCATAGCGACGGACGTAAAAGTCCATCGGGTTGGCATCGAGATCGTCTTGCCACGCGCGGCGAGCCGCAACGACGGCGCGCGGCGGCGGACCGAACGAACCGTGGTTCAGATACGTCACGCCCGGCCGAATTGTGAACTCGCCGCGCAGGGCGGTCCAGCGATCCTCGGGGAGCAGATCGGGGTCGCGGTTCGTCACGAGTTTTCCTAGCGCTGCGAGAAGAAAACCGGCAAGGCTACGCGCGAACCAATGCGAACTACGACGAGGCGTCGCTATCGAACACGCGGACTTGCTTCCAGTCGGCCTTGTTCTCGGCGATGAACTGCAGGTGTCTCG
>CAMCTH010000434.1 GCA_945877965.1 Planctomicrobium piriforme
CGACGCTGCCGACAAAGCGCAGAAGGTGACGGTGCCGTGCGAATACGTCGGTCAGTTTAATCCCCGCGGCGATATCGACGGCGTGCAGTTCGAAGCCAAAAAGGGTGACGAAGTCGCCATCGAAATCATCTCGCAACGTTCCGGTCTGTCGACCGATCCGGTCCTGCTCGTGCAACGAGCCGATGTGAAGGACGGCAAGACGGAATGGAAGGACGTGCAAGAAGTTGACGACGATGCGCGTAACATCGGTCAGACGGCCTTCAACTCCTCCACGGGCGATCCGTACTACAAGCTGACCGCGCCGCAAGACGGCGCGTATCGCGTCTCGGTTCGCGATCTCTATGGCGACTCGCGCGGCGACGCTCGTTTGATCTACCGCCTGTCGTTGCGAAAGCCGCAGGCCGACTTCCGATTGATCGCCCTGCCGGTGACGATCGCGAAGGGAGCGAACAACAACAGCGGCCAAGGCTACAAGCCGTGGGGCACGCTCATCCGCAGCGGCGAAATCGGCACCGTCACTGTGATGGCCGCTCGCCAAGACGGTTTCGACGGCCCGATCCGCGTGAAGATCGAAGGGCTGCCGGCCGGCGTGACTGCATCGGAAGCGGTGCTCGGTTCGAAACAAGATTTGGTCCCGCTCGCGATCGTCGTCCCCGAGAAGACGGCTCCGTGGCAAGGATCGGTTCGCGTCGTCGGCACGGCCGAAGTCGACGGAAAGCCCGTGAAGCACGAAGCCCGCGCGACGTCGATCCTCGCCACCGGCGCGAACAACCGTTCGGCCGAGGCTCGCGTGACGCAAGAATTGATGTTGGCCGTCGGCGGCACCGACGTGCTGCCGTATGCCGTGGAACTCGGCGACGGCAAGGTCGTCTCCGGCGAGCAAGGGGCGAAGGTAGTCATCCCGGTGAAGATTACCCGCCGCGGCGACTTCAAAGAGCCGCTGCTGCTGACGCCGCTCGGTCTGCCGCCGTATGCCAAGGTCGCGCAAGTGACGTTCAACCCGGCCGACAAGAACCCGTCGATCACGGTCGAACTCGACAAGGCGGCCCCGGTTGGCGAGCTGAGCTTCGCCCTCACCGGCGTCGTGCCGAAATTCACCTACAACCGCGACAAGTCGGCCGTCGAGACGGTCAACAAGGTCAAGGCCGACGCCGCCAAGGCGGCCGCCGCGATGACCGAAGTGGCGACGAAGGCCAAGGCCGCCGCTGCCGCGGCACCGAAAGAGAAGAAGCCCGACGCCGATAAGCTCGCTGCCGAAGCCGCCGAGAAGGCCAAACTCGCCGACGCCGCCAACAAGGCAATCGCCGCCCGAGCCGACGCCGTCGTTAAGGCCGGCACCGCCAAGTCGGTCAACAACGTGCCGATCATTTCGACGGTCGTCACGCTGAAAGTCACGGCCCCCGCACCGAAAGAAGACCCCAAGAAACCGGTCGCTAAGAAGTAGCCGATTTCCGCCCGCCGCAGTTTATAGTAGATAGACCCACCCGCCTTCGCCTCCCCGCACTCTCGCCGAGTTTTCCCATGAAGACCCGCTTCGCCTTTCGTTCGTTGCTGAACGCCGCCTGCTGCGGCGCCGCGTTGTTCGCCTTCGCACCGGTTGCGGCCTCGGCAGCCGATGCCAAGCCGATCCCCGTCGCCGAAGTGAAGCGCGACGGCCCGGTCGACTTCGAAAAAGAGATCCTCCCGATCTTGAAAAAGAACTGCACGGCGTGCCACAACGCGTCGAAGGCCGAAAGCGATCTGTCGTTGGAAAACCCCGTCGCCATTCTGAAGGGCGGATCGAGCGGACCCGGCGCCGTGGCCAAGCAGGGGGCCGAGTCGCTGATCTTGACCCGCGCTGCCGCCGGCGGCGACGAAGCGATGCCGCCGGTCGACAACAAAGTTGGCGCGAAGCAACTCACCTCGCAAGAACTCGGCCTGCTGAAGTTGTGGATCGACCAAGGGGCGACCGGCGGGGTCAGCGCCGTCGAAAAGATCACCTGGCAACCGCTCCCGCCGGGCGTCAATCCGATCTATGCCGTGGCCCTCTCGCCCGACGGTCAGTACGTCGCCGCCAGCCGCGCCAACCAAATCTTCGTTTACTATGTGCCGACCGGTCGCCTCGTCGGTCGCCTCACCGATCCGGCCTTGCTCAAGTCGGGCATCTACGACAAGCCGGGGGTCGCCGACTTGGACCTCGTGCAATCGTTGGCCTTCAGCCCGGACGGTGCCACGCTCGCCTCTGGCGGGTTCCGCACGATCAAGCTCTGGTCGAAGCCGCACGATGTGAAGGCTCCGCTGCTGGCCGACCTCAAGCCCGCCGCCGCTCCGCAAGCGGTCGCCGCTTCCGCCGACGGTAAGCTCCTCGCCTTGGCGATCGGCAACGACGTCCAACTGGCCGACGCCGCCGCGAACAAGGTCGTTGCCAAGCTCGCGGGCCACACGGCCCCGGTCTCCGGCGTCGCCTTCTCTCCCGATGCCACGAAGGTCGTCACCGTCTCGGCCGACAAGACCACGAAGGTCTGGACCGTCGCAGACGGCAAGCTCTACTCGACGCTCGAAGCCCCGGCCGAACTGACCAGCGTCGCCTTCACCTCCGACGGTCTCGGCTACGTCGCAGGCGCCGCCGACGGCAAGCTCCGCCACTACTTGGTCCCGACCGCCCCGCAATCGGCAACACCGCCTCCGGCAGCTCCCGCACCGACGGCAACTCCGACGGCCACCGCTGCCAAGGCTCCGGCCGGTAAAGCCCCTGTCGCTCCGCCGGTTCCGACGGCCTACAAAACCGAATGGGTCTCGGCCGGTAAGAAAGTGACCGCCGTCGCCACGATGCCGAACAACCCGACGCAAATCATCTCGGGCGACGAGCAAGGCAATGTTTCGATTTGGAACATCGCCGATGCCAAGGGGAAAGCCGTCAAGGCAATGCAACGGACCGGCGGCGAAGTGCGCGGCCTCGTCGTTCGGGCCGACGGTCTCCGGATCGCCGGCATCGGCGTCGACAATTCACTCCGCGTTTGGAACGCCGCCGACGGCAAGCAAGTCGCCGAGTCGAAGGGAGACGTTCGCGTCTCGCGTAAGGTCTCGACGATCGAGCGCTCTGTCGCCGTCGCCAAGGCTCAAGCCGCCGCCGAAAAGGCCTCGCTGACCGAAGCCGAAAAGACCGTCACCACCGAAACTGAAGCGGCGAAGAAAGCCGAAGAAGGCAAGGCGACCGCCGAGAAGGGTTTGAAAGAAAAGACCGAAGCGCTGACGAAGGCCCAAGCCGACAAGGACAAGGCCGAGAAAGATAAACTCGCCGCCGAAGCCGAAGCGAAGAAGGCCGAGGAAGCCAAGGTCGCAGCCGACGCTGCTCTAGCCGCCGCCGTGAAGGCCGAAGCCGACGCCAAGGATCCGAAGGCCAAGACCGCCGCCACCGACAAGGTGAAGACCGTCCGCGCCGCGTTAGTTGCCGCAACGACCGCCGCGACGCAAGCGACCGCCAAGGCTCGCGCCGCCGGCCCCGTGTTCGACCGCACCGTCAAGCCGCTCGAAGACGCGACGAAGGCCAAAATGGAGGCCGAGTCGGTCCTCAAGTCGACCGATCGCGCGATTGCCTCGACCAAGGTCGCTGCCAAGCGAGCCGTCGATGCGGTCCCCCTCATCAAGAAAAAGTCCGACGACGCCGAAGCCGCCGTGAAGGCGCGCGAAGCGGAGTTGGAAACCGCCAAGAAGGAAGCGACGGCGGCTGAGAAGCCGTTCCGTTCGTTGGCCTACTCGCCCGACGGCAAGGTCCTCGTCGTCGGCGGTGAAGACAACATGCTCCACACCTTCAACGCCGACACCGGCGCGGCCTTCGCCGTCTACGTCGGTCACGCCGGCCCGGTCCTTGGCGTTTCGTTCCTCGGCGACGACAAACTCGTCTCCGTCTCGGCCGACAAGACCGTCACCGGCTGGACGCTTTATCCGGAGTGGACCTGGAGCAAGACGATCGGTGACCCGTCGAGCAACCAAATCGTCGATCGCGTGACGGCCCTCGACTTTAGCCCCGACGGCAAGCTGCTCGCTTCCGGCGGCGGCGCTCCGTCGCGCAGCGGCGAATTGAAACTCTGGAACGTCGCCGACGGCGTGCTCGTCCGCGAAGTGGCCGACGCCCATAGCGACACCGTGTTCAGCGTCCGCTTCAGCCCCGACGGCAAGCAACTCGCCGCCGGCGCCGCCGACAAGTTCCTCAAGGTCTTCACCGTCGCCGACGGCAAGTTCGTCCGCGGCTTCGAAGGGCACACGCATCACGTCCTCGGCGTCGCCTGGTCGCCGGAAGGTCGCCAACTCGCGACGGCCGGGGCCGATAACGTCGTGAAGCTCTGGGACGTCGCCTCGGGCGAACAGAAGAAGACGATCCTCGGCTTCGGTAAGGAAGTGACCTGTCTCACGTACCTCACCGGCACCGACGTCGTCGCCTCGTGCGGCGACAAGACGGTCCGCCTGATCACGAACGGCAACATGGGCAAAACGCTCGCCGGCTCGGTCGACTTCGTCTACTGCGTGGCTGCCACGCTCGACGGCCAAACGGTCGCCGCAGGAGGCCAAGACGGCGTCCTGCGAATCTGGGACGTTAAGTCAGGCACCGAAACCACGACCCTCGCTCCGCCGACCGACCCAGCCGCGCAACAAGCGCAGAAGTAAAACAGCTCAACAGCGCGACGTCTCCATCACGTCGCGGGGGTTTGGCTCCCCTCGCCCCCACAGGGGGAGAGGGGCCGGGGGGGAGGGGCTCTGA
>CAMCTH010000435.1 GCA_945877965.1 Planctomicrobium piriforme
CGGCGCAGAGAATCGCCTAGAAACACCCGCATGGCGACAACTCTTCTACGCAGCGGCGGCGGCTTGGTTTTAGTCTTGCTCCTGCAATCATTGGGCACGGCCCAGGAGGCAGCGCTTCCCGACGATGCCGAGCTGCGGCCATGGCTCGGTCCGCAAGATTGGAGACGCGCTTCGTACGGGCCTGTGCTGTCGCTCGGTAAACCCGGCGCCTTCGACGATCAGCACATTCACGGCCCCTGCACCGCCTGGATCAACCATTCGTGGTACCTGTGGTACACCGGAGCCCGCGGCTCGGTCGAGGATCGCGTTAGCCGAATGGGCATGGCCTTCAGCGCCGATCACGCCACGTTTATGCGGTGGTCGCACAAGCCGCTGCTCGAACTCGGCGGCAATCGTTCGCTGATGACGCCGACGGTGCTCACGCATCTCGACGGCACGCCGATTCGCGAAAGCGGCAAGCTCCGCTTCTGGTTCTCGGCGACGGACTTCAAAGACCCGCAGCAGCGACACACGCTGCACGAGGTCACCTCGACCGACGGCATCCAGTTCGACCAGCCGTCGCCGCCGCAGTTGGAGAACTGCTATGCCCCGACGTTCGTCAAAGACGGCGACCGGTATTTGCTCTGGTACACCGACGTCGGCCGCGACCCGTGGTGCTTTCGCCATGCCGTCAGCAACGACGGCCGCAGTTGGAAAGTAACGCCCGAGCCGGTGCTGGAAATCTCGCAGCCGTGGGAACAAGGACGACTCTTCTACCCGACGGTTCGCCAGGTCGACGGTTTGTTCGTGATGTGGTACGGCTCGTACTGGAGCGAGCACAAGAACAAGACCGCGCTCGGTTTCGCCGTCAGCCGCGACGGCGCGAAGTGGACCAAGTCGCCGCACAATCCGGTCTTCAAGCCAGATCCGAGCCGAGCGTGGGAATCGCACTACACGACGAACCAAAGCATCGTGCGCGAGAAAGACGGCACGTGGCGCATCTGGTACGCCAGTCGCACGAAGCCCCCCTTCACCAGCAAGTACTTCGCCATCGGCACGGCGAAGTGGAGCGGACCGACGCCGGAAAAGTAATTCCGACTAGAACGTCAAGATCACACGCAGCGTCAGCATCAGCGGGCTGCCGTAGCGTGCGCTTTGGGCCGCCGGAATGATGTACGTCGACTGCGGCGATACGGACAGGTTGCGGCTGTGCTTCCAGAGATAGAAGCTGTTGATCGCCGTCTCGCTGCTGCGCATGTCGGAGTGGCGAATCCGGCCGCGGCGGAAGTTCGTCGCCTGCGGGTCGCTGGAGAGATCGCTGCAGGCAACCCCGAGGCCGATCACGTCGTGGTCGCGACCGTCGGGCATGCCGGTCCAAGTGAGGCCGGCCCCGTTGTAGAACTGGAAGATCGTGACTCGCGGATCGGAGTTGCCAAACTGATAGAACGCGCGGATTCCCTGACGATCGTCTACGTCGTCGGGATACTCGCGCCACAAGGTTTGCTCACAGGTGAGATACAGACCATCGACTCCGCGAATCGACTGCAGTCGGCCGAAGAGAACCTCGGTCGTCACGCCATCGACGTCAATCGATTCTTCGCGTAGCTCGTCGACTTCGTCGAACGTCGCACTCGAGTACCAGTAGCCGGCGCAGAGTCGGCCGTTGCGACCTCCGGGCAGTTCGTAACGCACGCCCGCCTCGCCGATCCAAAACAGGGGGGCGTTGCCCGAGAGCAATCGAGCCGGCCCTGCGCGCCCCGGTTGGTAGCCGTATGCGGCCGAACCGTCGTACATCGCCGCGCCGACGTACGTCGACTCGGTCGGATAGACGAACAAGTTCACGCCGCAGGCCGGATCGGGATACGTCGGCAACAAGAAAATCGTCGGAGCGTTGCCGAACGCGCCATGCGCGAAGTCGGAGCCGCTTTCGACGAACGCAAATTCGTTGTTCGCATCAACCTTGCCGATCTTCAGACGAACGCGATCGTCGAACAGCTTTTGTTCGTACCACAATTCCGAAATCTGCGACCGCTGCGGATTCGGACTCGCGTCGACTTGGTCGAAGAACTGTTCGTCGCCTGCCAGCGAGTGGCCGTTGATGCCGGCATGGTTCTGGAACAGCACCGCCCAGCGGCCCCCTTCGCAGCCGATCCACTTTTCCATGTCGACCGTGGCGAAGAGATCAAGCAAGCTCTGCTGCGCGGCGTGGCCTGGTCGGCGACCGTCGAAGGCGGCGTAGTTCGAATGCACCCACCATCGGCCGCTGATCTCCCACGGCGAGTGATCCGGCAGCAGCGGAGCGATGCCGTACGGTACGTCGCCCACCCCCTGCTGACCGATCGTCACGCGCGGCTGCCACCAGCCCAGACACGCGAGAGTCAGCCCCAAACAAAGAGCCGGCACAGCCGGCGAGCGTCGTGACGAACTCTTCGCGTTTCGTGCTCGATTCGGAAAAAACAGCCGCAGGGGACGCATCGACACACAGACGACGAAGGTGAACGTGCCGCCAAGCTACGTTCTTCTTCGACGGTGCCGACGCCCCCACTTCATGGCGAATCGCAGTGCCGTGATTCTGCTGAAGTCTTACGCGAACCGCACGGCGTAGACCGGCGGCAACCGGGCTTCGAGTTCGGTCCACGTCTCGCCCGCGTCGTCGGTCGTCCAGACGCCGCCGGTCGTGCTCCCCATCGCCAGACGGTTGCCCGTCGCGTCGACATCGAGCGCGTGACGATAGACCAGGTCGTACGCATGACTCTGCGGCAGGCCGTTGGTCAACGTTTCAAAGCTGCGGCCGCCGTCGCGCGTTCGCGTCACGACGAATTTGCCGTCGACCGGATAGCGGAACTCATCTTTCTTGCCGGGCACGAACCAGGCCGTCAGCGGATCGGTCGGATGCACGGCGACGGCGAAACCGAAACCACTCGGCTGCACATCGACGCACTCTTCCCATTGCTGCGCGCCGTCAAACGAACGGAAGATGCCGTTGTGGTGCTGGACCCACAGTGCGTCGGGTTGCGTCGGGCATTGCACCATCCGGTGCGGGTCTTGCACGTTCGGATCGAACTGCAACTCGGGCGGCATGTAGGCGGCCCGCATTCCGGCGGCCGTGCAAGTCCACGTCTCGCCGGCGTCGCGCGTCTGCCAGACGCCGCCGCATGAGAGCGCGACCGACACATGCTTCGCATCGCGTGGGTCGACGCAAATCGAATGCAGGCCGGCCTCGTCTTTGCCGCCGCCGAACCAATGCTGCCGCTCGGGCCGATCCCAAAGCGTGCGGATCATTCGCCACGACGAACCGCGATCATCGGACCGAAACAACGCGCCGGGGATCGTGCCGGCCCAGATCGTGCCGGGCTCGTTCGCGCCGCCGGTCTCCAAGGCCCAAATCTCCATCAGCACCGCGGTATGCTGCTTCCCCTTCTCCGACTCCGCCGGCGCCATCGGGTTGGCGTAGATGAACGTGTCTTCGGGATAAGCCGGCAGCGGCAGATCCTGCCACGTTTGGCCGTCGTCGTCGCTCCGCCGCAGCTTCGGTCCGAAGTGCCCGAGGTTGAGCGCGGCGTATTGGGTTCCGTCGCGCGGATCGCGCAAGAACAGGTTGACCGGGTCGCCGAGAAAGTCGATCTTCTCCACCCGCCACGGCTGCTCGGCGGCATGAGTTCGGGCCAGGGTCACCAACCCCTTCCGCGTCGAAACGTAAAGTCGCTCACTCATCGGTCGCTCCACAAAGGTGAAAACCAGAGATTAGAAGTCAAAAATCAGAAGTAAGCCCGGTGCCACCTGTAGTCGATCGGCCCGCTTCGATTTCGACATTTATTTCTGACTTTTGATTTCTGATTTCTGACTTAAGCATCTCAACCGCCCGACAGAGCCTGCATCACGTAAATTTCGCTCTCCGGCGTCAGCGGATCGCTCAGCATTTCGCGGTCGGCGAGTGTGCGGCCGTCGACGAACAGCGTGATGTGCTTCCGCAGACGGAACCGTTCGTCGACGATGTAATCGCGCACGGCCCCGTTGGCTGCAAAGGCCTGCTCGAGCGCGGCACGGACCGTCGTCGCCTCGACCGTCTGCGGCGGGCAATCGAGATGGCGTTGAAGATGATTCGTGAAAACGATGCGCGGCATGAGTTGCCTTTTGACGTGACGGACCAGCGGGCCTGGCCGTGCGTGGCTTCGCCCCTGCGCGTAGTGTACGATACGACCGCACTCCCCGAAAACGCCGACTCACGGAGATTTTCGATGCGCACATCGATCGCCCCCCTCGTTTCTATCATGGCCCTTGTCGCCGCCACGCCCGCGTTGGTCGTTGCGGAGCCGGCTTCTACCAAGGCGTCGCCGAAGCAGAACGTGCTGCTCATCCTGGCCGACGATCTGCAAGTGCAACTCGGCTGCTACGGCTCGGCGGCCAAGACCCCGAACATCGATCGGCTTGCGGCGCGTAGCGTCACGTTCGAGCGGGCCTATTGCCAGCAAGCGCTCTGCAATCCGTCGCGCTCGTCGTTCCTCACCGGTCTGCGTCCCGACACGCTCGGCCTGATGTGCAACGGCTTGCACTTTCGCGATTTGAAACCCGACGTCGTCACGCTGCCGCAGGCCTTCAAGGCGAACGGCTATGTAACGCGCAACGTCGGCAAGGTGTTTCACAACTGGCACACTAAGGTAAAAGGCGATCCGACGTCGTGGAGCGCGCCGGAGTTTCTGCATTATGCCACCCACGGTGCCGATCATCCGTTGGTCGACGGTGAACC
>CAMCTH010000436.1 GCA_945877965.1 Planctomicrobium piriforme
CGGCATTTAGCGAGGAAATGCCGCAGGCGGGATAGCGCAGCAGCGCACGGCGGATTGCAGCCCGGATTTCAGAAAGGGGAAAACCACAGTCGCGAAGACTTGGTAATCAATAGCTCAGCAGCGGCGCAACATCGCCGCGAATTCGCGAATTACTTCGCGTCGCTCTTGCCGAGATTCCGCACGTCCTTCGGTTCGACTCGACCGGCGCGCAGGTTCTCGCGGCGGATCGCCTCGTAGACTTCCTGGCGATGGACCGGGATCTCCGTCGGCGCGTTAATGCCCAAACGGACCTTGTCGCCGCGGATGTCGACGATGGTGATGACAATGTTGTCACCAATAATGATGCTCTCGTCGCGTTGTCTCGACAAAACAAGCATCGGCGGCTCCTTCCAGAGGGCAACGACCGGTAGGGACGTTTCGTTGTGGGTATCCGCGGCGTCTCATTCCGCCGGCGGTGAAAGCGTGACTACAGGTCGTATTCGGCAGATGCAGTGGGCCGCCTGAACCCCTGCGAAAAAGGAACGATTATGCGATCTTCTTGATTCGAGCCGACGTTGTCGGCAGAACGTATTGCAACGGATGATCGTCGTTGACGACCAATTGCCGCGCCGTTCGCGTACGCAAATTCACCACGATCGGCGCCTTCAGATTCAAAGTCGGCCGGCCTTCCGCCTGCGAGACGATTGTCAACACCTGGGCGTCGTCGAGATCGGCCAATTGCAACGGAGCTAGTTCGTTGCGATAGGTTCGGAAGCGATACTGCGGCACAAATCGCCGCGGACTGACGACGGCCAAGGCCGTTTCCGCCCGATTCGTGCTCTGCAGCCAGCACAACGAGTCGTTTCCGGCATCGGCTAGCAAGATCCATTCGCGGCAATCCTCCAGACCGAGCAAACCGGCCGGAAACGTAATCACATCGTCCTGCGCGATGTTCAGCGTGCCGAAGCGAGTCGTACGTAACAGCATGACGCTGGAACTCCTCGTGAGATATCGTCAATCCGTCTCAATCAGTCGGCCGTCCGATCCGCCTGTGCATCCATCGTCGGTCTGTAAACTACTACATCGGTTGGATGACGCCGGTCGCACCAAGAAAAACGATCGCGACGCATGCACCGCCAGCGAGCGCTGTTAGATGAAATCGAGCAAGGTTGTTTGCGCCAACGTCGCCGAAACTTGCAGCGATGCCTGAAAGGCGGCCTGCTTCTGCGCCAACTCCGAAATGGCTGCGGCAAAGTCGACTTCAATCTCGATCGAGAGCGAGCTCTTGATCGCGATGTTCTCGGCATCGAGTCGGTTTTGAATGATGTCCAAGCTGTTCATCCGCGCGCCGACCTCGGCCCGCGTAAAGTTCAGGTTCGTCATCCCGCGATCGAGCTGATCCATCGCGCGTTGAATCAACGTTTGATCGCCGCTAATGACCGCCTCGCGCAAGCGGACCAAGGCCGAAAAGATTCCGTCCACCTCTTGCGGGTTCGGGTCGGTCCCGGTCAACACGTCGGCCGAACCGCCCGACAAAACCGAGTCGGCCGGGAACGATCCCAGTAAACCGCCGCCGGTATTGGGCAACCCGCCGTCCGTCGCCTTGATCGAGGCGGAAAACTGCGGATGACTGCTGAGTAAGTTCACCAGATCCTGGGCCGACGTCGTTGCCGGGTCGACGTCGAACGTCAGCCGTTTCAACGACGGGTCATAACTCACCGAGTTATTTCCCGCAATGCCGTCGTCCTGGAAATGAACGACGACGCCGTTGAGCAACGTTCCCGACGAACGAGCGGTAATCACCAGATCGTTATTACTGCCGGCAAATAGAATCGTCGCTGTTGCCGAGTTGCCGACGATCGCCGGATTGCTCACGTCGCCCGTGTTGGGAATGAGCCCGAGTTCTACGGCCGCCGAACTGCTGTTGAGCTTTCGAACCGTAAGCGTCCCGGTGCCGCCGGGACCGTCGTTCACCAACTCAATACCGTTGCCGGTTGCCGCAAGGCGCGCGATTACGGCAGGCCCGCTCGCCAAATTGGTCGGATGATTGTTGATCAGGTCGACCACATCGCCGAGCGTCGCGGCCGCCCCCTTGCCGCCGACGAAACTCGCCGCCCCGACGGCCAGGCTTCCCGTTCCTGCGTTCGTCGCATCGGTCGAGCGATCGAGTTGGGCCGTAAACTGCCCACTCAGCGCCGAGTCGGCCGCCAGCAGATCGACGGCATCTTGCGCCGTAAAGCCGGCGGCAATATCTACGTCGTACCGCAACACATTCCCGACCAAACTCACATTGTTGCCGCCGCCGACGCCGCTGTCGACGATCTGAACTTGGAAAGCATTCCCCGCCGTTCCGGCCGTGACGCGACTGAACAGCAGATCGCCGTTTGCAGCTGCACCGTCGAGGCGGGCCGATGCCACGCTCCCCTGCGCGAGGCGAATTCCATAACTCACGCCGTCGCGGCGGGTAATTTGAAAATCGTCGCCGTTGGTTGAGAGATGTACGCCGTCGCCGTGATTGAGAACGGAAAGCGACGTCGTGGTCGTCAGACTGCGAATGCCTAACTGACTGGCGGTTGCGCCGCCGCTTTCGCCGATGCTGAAGTCGCTTCCGCTCAGTCTTGAGCGTACATCGATGCCGTTGCCGCTCGCATTGATCGTGGCAATGACGTTCGCCCCGACGCCGTTGATAGCGTTGAGTAAATCTTCTACGGTCTGAGCTTGATCGAGATCGACGGTGTACGATTGTCCGCCGTTAGTGATCTGCAAACCGCTGCGATCGAACTCCTGGCCGCTTCCACCTGCCGTAATTCCCCACGATGTAATGTCGGCAGCCGAGTTGTCTACGACGCCGTTGCCGTCGCTTAACTCCTCGCTCACATCGAGTCGAGCCGTGAACTGGCCCTGAGCGGCGATCGCGGCAATCACCTGGTTCGCGCTCGACTTGCCGGAATCGATATGCACGGCCAACGTGTTGGCATCGTTTCCGGTGGCGTAGGTGTTGCCCGCGTTCGCGTTAATGTCGGCCGCGGAGAAGGCGTAAGTTCCAACCCCCGACGGCGTGAGCGCCATCGTGAACGGCCCGCCGCCGGTGTTGATCGCCGTCTGCAAGTCGTCGACCGTCGAACCGGTTTCGACCGATATGGCGTAAACCTTGGTCGTCGCGTTGTAAGTCACTTGCGGCCCCAACCCGTCGACGGTTCGCACGTTGAGCGTCACCGCCGTAGTGTTGAGCGTCGCGCCAGGCGTAGTCGCAGTCAGTTGGATCCCGTTATCCAGTCCGGCTCGCCCTGGAAATTTCAGAACCGACGTCGCCGACGTCGCGGTCGCATGATACGTCGCAAACTCGTTGCCGACGGTAATGCCGGGCGTCGATTGAAACCAATCGTCGTCGACATACTTAACCGTCACGCCGTTGAACGCCGTCCCCGCTTGATTCGCTTCGACGACTAAATCGTTGCTCGTTCCCACGGCGGGCAAATAAGCGCGAGCCCGACTGCCAAGCGTGTCGGCGAGTCGTGTGTTCAGCGTCATTATAGGATTCAAATCGACGCCGACGACCGGGCCCGGCCCGACGCCCGAGAGTCGCTTGATGCCCAATTCCGCACCGGTCGTGCCGCTGCCGACTTCCAAGATCGACAAGTTGCCGCCGTCGAGCGAGACTTCGAGTCCCTGGCTCGTCACACGGGCCGTCACGGTTCGAGTGCCGGGCGGATTGGCCTCCAACATGCGGGCGACGTCACCGATCGTCGATGCGCCGGCGATGTTGACGATGCTTGTGCTACTTCCGTCGGTCAGGGCGATGCTGCCGATCCGCACGCCGTTGCCGTTGTTCAAGTCCGTCAACTTAGTACCGAAAGTCACGACCGGATTCAGATCCGTCGTGCCGCGGAGTGAATCGGAATACGCACCGAAGACCTGCTGCCCAGTCACATTCGACTTGAACAACTGATCGACGTCGGAGTACGACGACAGCGCGGTGTCGTTCCCGTAGTACGCGATCCCCGACAGCGTTTTGGCAAACGGCAACGTCTGCGTCTGTGAGCCGGAGAATAGAAAGTTTCCCTGGAACGACTGATTGCCGACGCTGATGAGTTGGTCGATCGCATTATTGATCTGCGTGACGGCGGCATTGCGTTCGTCGATGCTCGCCGCGTTGCCGACCACGGAGAGCGCGAGCGCACGCACGTCGATCAACAGCGACGACGCCACGCCGAGGGCCGACTCAGAAGCGCTCAAACTCGTCTGGATCGTGTTAATGCTGGCTTTGACGGACGTCTTGCGTTCGAGCAAGCTCTGCAATGTCATCGCCCGCGCGGCGGCCGGGGCGTCTTCGCTCGGCGCATTGATCCGGCGACCGCTGCTTAGCTGGCTTTGGATCTGAAAGAGATTGCGTTGATCGGACTGAATCTGCGTCATGACGCGCAACGCCATAAAGGCATTGCTCAGTCGCGTCGTCGGAATGGAGCTGATCGCACACATAGGCAATTCGTTCGCGAAAGTCGTTCGGAGCGGCGATTACAGGCCGGCCAACGTTTCCATCAGTTCATTGATCGTTTGAATCAGGCGGGCCGTCGCTTGGTAGGCACGCTGATAACTCATCATCATGACCGCTTCCTCGTCGAGGCTGACGCCGCTGACGGCGAGTTGCTGGCCGTACAACGTCGCTTCAAACGTGCGGTACCCTTCGGCGACGCTGTGCGCGATCGAAGCGCCTTGCGTCACGTCATTCACCACCTGGCCGT
>CAMCTH010000437.1 GCA_945877965.1 Planctomicrobium piriforme
CCGGCATCGCCGACGCACTCGGCCGGACCAAGCAAGAAATCTTCCGCGTCTTGGCCTGCCTGCAAGAGCGCGGCTACTTGGTCCGCGACGAGGCGCAGTTCTACCGCCTCTCCACCAAACTGTTCGAGATCGGTTCGCAGCACGCCGGCACCCAGTTCCTCATCGCGCATGCGATGCCGCACATGGAACGTCTCGCGCGGCAACTCCGCGAGTCGTGCCATCTCAACATCGTCGTGCAAAACCGGATGCTCGTCGTCGCCCGGGCCGAAGGAGACGCCGACGTCATGCTGGCCGTCCGGATCGGCGCGACCTTTGAACTCCATCGTCGCATCAGCGGCCTCGTCGGCTTGTCGTTGATGCCCGAGCATCGACGACAAGAATATTGGAAGCAATCGGGCGAGTCGGCGGCGAAGATCAAACTCTACGAAGCGCGGCTCGCCACGATTCGTAAGCAAGGCTTTGCGCACGAAGACAGTCCGATTGTAATGGGAGTCAAGGACTGCGCAACGCCGATCCTCGGCAGCGGAGCCGGTCTGCAAGGAGTCCTCTGCGTGTCGCATCTCTGTCGCAAAGACGAACCAGGCGAGCAGGCCGAAATCGTGCAAGCGGTGCTCGAATGCGCGCGACACATCTCCGCCGAGTTCGGCCCGCTGACGAAACAAGCGTGACCATGCTTCACCATCGACGAAACTCGCAGCCTGCGCTCCGGCGATTTCCATCGCCCCGGTTCGCGCTCGGTTCGTCGCGGCTCGTCGTCCTGTCGTGGATCGCGTTCATCGGCGGCATGGCGATCGACTCTCACGCGGAAGATGCAGCCGTCGCTCGGCCCACCCCCGCTGCGATCGAGTTCTTCGAAAAGAGCGTCCGGCCGATCCTGGTCCAACATTGCTACGAATGCCACTCGGCCGACGACGCGAACGGCGGCCTCGCGCTCGACTCCCGGGCCGGCCTATTGCACGGCGGCGATTCCGGCGCGGCCGTCGTCCCGGGCGATCCCGAACAGAGCCGCATCATCGAGGCGGTCCGTTATAAGAACCCCGATCTGCAAATGCCGCCGGCCAATCGCCTTGCGGCCGCCGAGATTGCGACGCTCGAAAAATGGATCCGCCTCGGTGCCCCCGATCCGCGCGAAGCGGCACAGGCCGCGGTCTCAACGGCGCCGACCGGCATGAGCATCGCGGACGGCCGGCAGTTCTGGTCGTTTCAACCGGTCGCGAATCCGCCGGAACCGCAGGTGACAAACAAGGCGTGGGTGCGAACGCCGATCGATGCCTTCGTGCTGGCGAAACTCGAAGCGGCAGGCTTGCAACCCGCGCCGCCCGCCGACAAGCGGACGTTGCTCCGTCGCGTCACATACGATCTCGTCGGCCTGCCGCCGACGCCGGAGGAGATGGCAACGTTTCTGGCCGACGACTCGCCCGACGCGTTTGCAAAGGTCGTCGAGCGATTGCTCGCGTCGCCCGGCTACGGCGTTCGCTGGGGACGGCATTGGCTCGACGTCACACGCTACGCCGACTCGAACGGTCTCGATGAGAATCTCGCGTTCGGCAATGCTTGGCGATATCGCGATTACGTAGTCGACGCCTTCCAGCGGGACAAGCCGTTCGATCAGTTCTTGATCGAGCAGCTCGCCGGCGATCTACTGCCCGACGCCGACGCGACGACGAAAACGGCGACCGGCTTCTTGGCGCTGGGGGCGAAAGTCCTGGCCGAGCCCGACCGTGAGAAGTTGGTGATGGACACGATCGACGGGCAACTCGACACGATCGGCAAGACGTTCCTCGGCCTCACGCTCGGTTGCGTTCGTTGTCACGATCATAAATTCGATCCGATCAAGCAGACCGACTACTACGCACTGGCCGCGATCTTCAAGAGCACGAAGACCATCGACGAGGGCAAGAAGGGGTCGATCAAGAATTGGCACGAGTATTCGTTCGCCACAAAAGAAGACGAAGCGAAGCTGAAGGAGATCGACGCGCAGATCGCCACCGTTAAAAAAACGGCCGCCGATTACAAGAACGTCGCCGTCGCGAAGCTGCGCGATGCGGCGAAAGCTCGCGCGACGGACTACCTCGTCGCCGCGCTGGAGTTGGATCCTCAGGCCTCGCTCACGGCCGCCGAGCAAATCGCGCGGCCGCTCGGTTTGCATCCGCACGTGCTGTACGGCTGCCGTCGCTATCTCGAAAGTCACCACGACGACCCGCTGTTCGCGCCGTGGCACACAGCGGCGGCATCAAACAATTCGGCCGCAATCAAAAGCCATTACGAAGCGTTGTTTGCCGAGGCGGAAACGGCCTGGGCTGCGGCGCGTAAACTCGATCCGAAGATCGCCAAGCTAACCGACGAACGACTCGAAGCGGCGCGAGCCGCCCTCGCCGACGCAGCCGGGTTCTTAGCCCTGCCGTCGAAGCCGGAGTTCGTGTTCGACGCCGAGACGTTGGCTGAGTATCACCGCTTGGCCGAATTGGCGCGGATCGCCGAAAGCAGTGCCCCGGACGCACCGGGCGCGATGGGCGTCAGCGAGGGGACCGTCGCCGCGACGTTGCCGATCCACATTCGCGGCAGCCATCGCAATCTCGGCAAGCCGGTGTCGCGCAACGTCCCCGAGGTCATGCAGACCGCGACGCAGCCACCTGAGTTTCCCAGCGATCAAAGCGGCCGCCTGCAGTTGGCGCGTTGGCTGGCCGACGATCGCAACCCGCTCACGAGCCGCGTGTACGTCAATCGCGTTTGGCGTTGGCATTTCGGCGCAGGCCTCGTTACTTCGACCGACAACTTCGGCCGACTCGGCGATCGGCCGACGCATCCGGAGTTACTCGATTGGCTCGCGTCACACTTCGTAAGCAACGGCGGGTCGACGAAGGACTTACATCGTTTGATCCTCGCGTCGAGCGCGTATCAATCGTCCGCTTCGCATCCGCAAGACGGCGACGCATTCCGCGTCGATCCCGAGAACCATCTACTCTGGAGGTTCCGTCTGCAGCGGCTCGAGGCCGAACAACTTCGCGATGCGGTCTTGGCCGTCTCCGGACGACTCGACGACGCGCTCGGCGGCAAATCAATTCCGCTCCGCAACAAGCAGTTCGTCTTCGATCACACGTCGATCGACCACACGAAGTACGACTCGCTCCGCCGGTCACTCTACCTGCCGGTCGTGCGCAATAACTTGTACACGCTCTTCGAGCAGTTCGACTTCCCCGACCCGACGATGCCGACCGGCAGCCGGAACTCGACCGTCGTGGCGCCGCAAGCGTTGCTGATGATGAACTCCGATCTGCTGCTCGACTCGGCCGATGCGTGGGCCGGCAAACTGATCGACGCATCATCTGCCGATGCTGATCGGGTACATCGCGCCTACGAAGCCGCGCTCGGGCGTTCGCCGACTTCGGCCGAAGTTCGTCGCGCCGTCGGCTTCGTCGAAGCCGCACGCGCCGCATCGTCGTCGACGACGCAGCGGCAAGCTTGGGCGTTGTTTTGCCAAAGTCTGTTGGCGTGCAACGAATTTATCTACGTGAGGTAATCATGCCGGGCGACTCGCGATTTCCGACGCGCCGCGATCTGCTCCGCTCGACGGCGGTCGGCTTCGGGCACCTCGCACTCAGTTCGTTGCTCGGCCAAGAAGCACCGTCGGCCGAGCCGCCGACCGCCCGCGATCCGCTGACGCCGAAGCCGCCCCATTTTGCGGCTCGCGCCAAGCGGATTGTCTTTCTGTTCATGAAAGGGGGTCCGTCGCAGGTCGACACGTTCGACCCCAAGCCGTTGCTCGATCGCGATCACGGCAAGGCCCCGCCGTTCGATCTGCCGCGGATCACGTTCGCCAAGCAAGGGAACCTGCTGAAGTCGCCGTGGAAGTTCAAGCAGCACGGTCAAAGCGGCCTGCCGGTCAGCGAGCTGTTCCCTCACGTCGCGCAGCACGTCGACGACCTGTGCGTGATCCGTTCGCTGTACGGCACAAATCCCGCGCACGGCGGCGCTTTGCTGAAGCTGCACACCGGCAGCGATCAGTTCGTTCGGCCGAGCTTGGGTTCGTGGGTGACGTACGGCCTCGGCACAGAGAACCAAAACCTGCCGGCGTTTGTGACGATCTGCCCGACGCTGGCTCACGGCGGCGTGAACAATTGGGGCTCGGCGTTTCTGCCGGCTTACTGCCAAGGGACCCCGATCGGCAATGCGGCCCTCAGCGCCAAGCAAGCGACCGTCAAGCACATTCACAATGACCGCCTCGACGCGGCGACGCAGCGACGCCAGCTCGATCTGATCTCCGCCATGAATCGCGAGCATCTAGCGACAAGCGGTTTCGAACAGGCGCTCGAAGGGCGACTCAATTCCTTCGAGCTCGCGTTTCGGATGCAGTCGGTCATGCCCGAGGCGCAGAACCTGGCGGACGAGACGGCCGCGACGCACAACCTTTACGGACTCGACGACCCGATCACGGAGAACTTCGGGCGGCAGTGCCTGATGGCGCGGCGATTCTTGGAGCGCGGCGTCCGGTTCGTGCAAGTGACGCATAGCGACGGCGAAGTGCAGTGGGATCAGCACGGCAATCTCTACCGCGGACACACGAAGAACGCCGCCGAGGTCGACCGGCCGATCGCCGGCTTCCTACAGGACCTGAAATCACGCGGGCTGTTGAACGATACGCTCGTGCTGTGGGGCGGCGAGTTCGGTCGGACGCCGACGGCGCAGGGGACCGACGGCCGCGATCATAATCCGCAC
>CAMCTH010000438.1 GCA_945877965.1 Planctomicrobium piriforme
GCTCGCGCGATCGTCGACGGTCGCAATCCACTGGCGGCGCGGGTGATCGTCAATCGCGTTTGGCAGTGGCATTTCGGAACCGGCCTCGTTCAAACGTCGAGCGACTTCGGTACCCGTGGCAGCGCCCCGACGCATCCCGAGTTGCTCGATTGGCTCGCCCAAACGCTGATTGACGACGGTTGGTCGCTGAAGAAACTCCACCGCCGGATTCTCTCGTCGGCGACGTGGCAACAAGCGAGCGTCGATCAGCCGAAGTATCGCGAACTTGATCCCGACAATCGGCTGCTCTGGCGAATGAATCGGCATCGGCTCAGTTTTGAAGAGCTCCGCGACTCGCTCCTCACGGCGGCCGGCCGACTCGATCCGACGCTCGGCGGCCGCTCGGTCGATCTCACCAAGAACATGACTCGCCGACGGTCGGCCTACGGCACCGTCGATCGCTTGACGCTCCCCGGTTTCTATCGCTACTTCGACTTCCCCGGGTCCGAAACGCACACCTCCGAGCGACAAGAAACGACCGTCGCTCAGCAGGCGCTCTATCTGATGAACAACGCGTTCGTGATGGAGCAAGCCGGGCTCGCAGCCGCGCGGGCGGCCGACATTCATGATCCGACGACGCGCGTGAATCGATTGTACGAGTCGACGTTCGGCCGATTGCCGACGAACGAGGAACGCGAACTGGGGCTCGAATATGTCCGCATGTTCGCCGCAACGAAGCAGGACGTGAAGGAGCCGGTGCCAAACACTTCTGCGAAACCGGTCGCGGCACCTTCGCTCGTCGTCGATCATTCGTGGCGCTACGGCTGGGGAACTTATCAGGAACAGCAACAACGCGTGACCGAGTTCCAACCGTTTCCGTTCTTCGGCGGCAACCAATGGAAAGGGAGCGCCGTGGAGACCGATCCCCTGCTGGGTCGCGCGTCGTTGAATTCGCGCGGCGGCTACGCCGGTCCGAGCAGTCAACTTGCCGTCGTGCGTCGTTGGATCGCCCCGCGGGCCGGCCGCTTGCAGATTACCGGCATCGTTTCCGCCAGTCCGACCAGCGTGCAGCCGCTCGGCGACGGCGTACGCGCCCGAATCGTTTCGAGTCGTCACGGTCTGCTCGGCATGTGGATCGTTCACGGCACAGAAGAACCGACGATCATCGACGGTACGACCGTCCAGCCGGGCGACACGATCGATTTCGTCGTCGACGGTCGGGGCCGCGAACTGCATGGCACGTTCACTTGGGCGCCGTTGCTGCGCATGCCGATGATCGTCGATACAACGGACGACTCCACGACAACGGAAGCTGCGGCTCTAATTAGCAAAGGAATTTGGGACGCCGTTAAGGACTTCCACGGCAATCCGGCGGAGTCCGCAACGGACGATGTGTGGCAGCGTTATGCTCATGTGCTGCTGCAAACCAATGAATTTATGTTCGTCGACTAACGACGCTGAATCGCTAAACTGACAAGTCGAGTGAACTATGTCGCTCTCCTCTGAGTTCGAGATCATGAATCAGCCCGCGTTGGATCGTCGCTCGATGCTGCAACAGACGGGCGCCGGAATCGGCGCCGTGGCGCTGGCCCACTTGCTCGGTGAAGCGCCGCGAGTCGCCGCCGGTGCCGCGTCGGGCCCTGTGCCGCATTTCGCTCCCAAGGCGCAGCGATTCGTGCATCTGTTCGCCAACGGCGGCCCTTCGCAGGTCGACACGTTCGATCCCAAACCGCTGCTCGCAAAGTTCCACGGCGAGAAGATTCCCGAGAGCGTGATCGCCGCAGCCAAGGACGCGCAAGCGGCCGGCAACACCGCCTTCGCTTCGAAGTTTGCTTTCAAACGATGCGGCAAGAGCGGCGTCGAAGTCAGCGAGCTGTTTCCCGAGATCGGCAAAATGATCGACGACGTTTGCGTCGTCCGCTCGATGTATGCCGACGACATCTCGCACGACGGCGGGATCATGTTCATGAACACCGGCGCGTCGCGGATGAGTCGGCCGAGCCTCGGCTCGTGGCTCACCTACGGCCTCGGCTCTGAGAATCGCAACTTGCCGGGCTTCATCGCGATGTGCCCCGAGGGGTATCCGCTGAACGAGACGCAGAACTGGCAATCGTCGTTCTTGCCCGGCTCGAATCAAGGGACGTACGTCAACAGCAAGCACGAAGACGTCGAAAAGCTGATCGAGAACATCCGTAACCGCCGCGTCGGCGCCGCCGATCAGCGCGCACAACTCGACTTGCTCGGCCGACTGAACCAACTTCACAAACAATCGCGGGCCGCCGACGGCCGACTCGAATCGCGGATCCAAAGTTTCGAGCAAGCATTCCGCATGCAGGTCGAAGCCATGGACGCCTTCGACCTGGCGGACGAGCCGCAGCATGTGCTCGACATGTACGGTCCCGGCCTGCAAGCGCGCCAGTTGATCATGACGCGCCGTCTGCTCGAGCGCGGCGTTCGCGTCGTGCAGTCCTGGTACGGATCGGCGTTTCCCTGGGACCATCACGGCGAGATCGAGGATCGCCTGCCCAAGATGTGCATGGAGGTCGATCGCCCGATCGCGGCGTTCTTGCGCGATCTCAAACAGCGAGGCTTGTTGGACGACACGCTCGTGCTCTGGGGGGGCGAGTTCGGCCGGACGCCGACTTCGGAATTGCCGAGCCCCAACACGACCCCGGGACGCGATCACAATCGCCACGGCTTTAGCGTCTGGCTCGCCGGCGGCGGCGTTAAAGGAGGACACGTTCACGGCGCGACGGACGACGTCGGCTTCGCTGCGGTCCGCGACAAGGTTCACGTGCACGACCTGCACGCGACGATCCTGCATCTGCTCGGCCTCGATCACGAGAAGCTGACTTACCGTTACGCCGGCCGCGACTTCCGCCTGACCGACGTCCACGGCCGCGTCGTCCGCGAGATCATCGCGTAGCGGCCAACTCCACCGCTGCGACAAAGAAGCGTTCGATCTGGGCCTGCGCCAGCGCCGCCCCACGTCGGCCTGCCGCTTCTTCTGCTTCGTGGATTGTGACCGGATAGTAGAGGCAGATCAACGCGGCAGTGCGATATGCTTGAAGCGCTTGCACGAAGGAGTAATTCTGCACACCGCCTTGCAGTAGCGATTCGTGCCAACGTTGTAGCAAACCCATCTCGCAGGCCGCTCGATCGTGCGGACTCAGACTGCCGCATAGGAGACGGGCCACGTCCAACACGCCTTGGCTCCGAATGGCCAGTTGCCAATCGAGGACGACGACCGGTTGCGTGCGCGACGCTGGATCGAAGAGCAGATTATCGGCGCGGAAATCGGAATGCACGATCGTGTGTGGACGACGTTCGACTTCCGCGAGCAGTGATTCGAGACGTTCATTCAGTTCGTCACCCAAGACAATCGCCGACTCGGGAAGTTGTGCGGCGAACGTGGCGCGACACTTTGGCCAGGCGGCTCGAAAACGGGCCGGCTGAATGTTTCGGTTCGGCATCCAATCGAAGGAATCCAACTCGGGCGATTCCCACCAATGGGCATGAAACTGACCGATGGTTTCGAGCGTCGCTTTCGCCTGCAGCGGAGTCAGTCCGCAGACTTGATCTCCCGGCGTTAGCGAACTCAGGTCCTCCAAGATCAACACATGGGCGCCGGTCTCGGCATCCGCCTCGCGACCCCAACAGCGCGGCAATCGAATCGGCGAGCGCGTCGCCACGCTTTCATAAAAGCAAAACTCACGCTCGTACGCGCGATAGAAATTGCCGATGCGGCGATACGTCTCTTCGGCCGAAGATATTTTCACGACGACCGAGTCGGGAGCGGCAGGCTCGGGGAAATCATAGCTCAAGTTCAGACGAGCCAAGCTATCCAAAAATCCGAACTCGGCCCCGATCGGTTGCGCCGTGATCGCCGTCACCTGCGCTGCGCGGAGGCAACCGTGCTTGCGTAGCACCTGCGTGAGCCAATCGGTACGGACCGTCGCAATGGAGCTGGGAAACGTCGGCATAGCCCTATTTCAAGACGAGGACGAGAGTAAAAGACGCGGCGATTCTACCGACGTCGAGACAAATTCGCACGAAACTATCGGGGGGATAAGTGCCCGACAGGGCGTTCGAATACAATCGGCGAATCGTCTTTGCTGCGTTGCCGACGCCGGTCCGTTTCGGAGTGTGCGAATGGTTCGTTCTCGTTACGCCGTTTTGCTCCCCTACTTGGGTGCGATCGCCTTCGTGATTGCGGCGATCGCCTTTCGGTTTGCCTTCGATCCCATCCTCCGCGGCCGACAGCCGTTCGCCGCATTTCTCGTCGCAGTGATCCTTGCCGGTCGATTCTGCGGATTCGCGCCGTCGTTGTTGGCCCTGACGCTCAGTTCCTTGGCTTCGGACTATTTCTTTGTGGCGCCACGCGGCAGCTTGGCCATCGCCGGCGAAATCGAACAAGCGAGTTTTGCGTTCTTCATTCTCATCGGGCTCTTTTTCACCTTCCTCATGCGGTCGGAGCAACGTGCCAAGAACGAAGCCCGCGAGCAAACAACCGTCGCCCGGCAACAACAGCAACAAGCCAAGAACAACGAGGCGCGATTGCTGCTCGCTTTGGAAGCGGGGCGGATGGGCTGCTGGTCGTGGGACCTATCGACCAATCGCGTGCAGTCGACGGAGACTCAGGCCGTGCTGCACGGCCGTTCGCCAGACCAGACCGATACGAGAATCGACGACTCAGGTTCCAATATCCATCCCGACGATCAGGAAAG
>CAMCTH010000439.1 GCA_945877965.1 Planctomicrobium piriforme
GCAGGCTGAGATCCTCGAAGCGCTCGAAAAGATCGAGACCGCAAAAGTCGGCGTGACCGAAGCCGAACAACGCTGGACGAAGGCCAAAGAAGAAATGGCCCGCGTGCAAAACGCGATCCGCGATCAGCAGGCCGCGCTCGACGGCGACTACAAGCGGCTGGAAGGCGAACTGGTCGAAGCGGAGAAGAAGCTGCCGGACGACCTGCGCGAGACCTACGCTCGGATGGTCCGCGGCAAAGGAGCCGACGGCATGGCCCAGGTCGATGGCGAGCATTGCGGCGGTTGCTATCAAACGATCACGGCCAACACGATGAGCTCCTTGATGATGGACCGCATCGTCTTCTGCCAAGTTTGCGGCCGAATGCTCTATCTGGCGGAAGACCGTTCGCCGGGGCAGCGTCGGCGAAGCTAGTCCGATACGACCAGGCCCAACCCGGCCTCTTTACATCGCCCGCGGCGCGGGACACAATAAGTTTCCGGCCTCGCCACTTTGCGCGAGGCCGTTTGTTTTATCGCTTGCGGAGAAGTCCGATGACCGACTATATGCCGATGAGCCGCACCGGTTACGACAAGCTGATGGCTGAGTTGAAGCAGCTGGAAGACGTCGATATGCCGATCATCGCCAAGCGGATCGCCGAGGCGCGCGCCGAGGGGGACCTCAAGGAAAACGCCGAATACCACGGTGCCCGCGAGAGTCAGGGGATGATGCAGGCAAAGATCAACCTGTTGCGCGACAAACTGAGCCGAGCCCAGATCATCGACACCTCGACGTTGCCGCGCGATACCGTGGCTTTCAGCTGCACGGTGATCGTCAAGGACCTCGACTTCGGCGACAAAGAGACGTTCACGCTCGTCGGGGCAGGGGACGAAGACTACGACGCCGGAAAAATCCTGATCTCCAGTCCGTTGGCGCAGGGCCTCGTCGGCAAGAAGGTCGGCCAAAAGGTCGAGATCGAAGTGCCGGCCGGAACGATGAAGTTCCAAATCCTCGAAATCAGCTTCGACGATTAAGCAGCGCAGCTCGCCGCGAGTCGCGGCCTAAGCGCCGTCGGCCCCTTCGAACAGGGCCGAGCCGATCCGCACGAGCGTCGCCCCTTCGGCAATCGCCGCTTCGTAGTCGCCGCTCATGCCCATCGACAGTTCGTCCAACTGGAAGCGGCCGACCCAAGCCGTTCGCAGCGAGTCGCGGAGTTCACGCACTTCCGCGAAGCGGCGACGAGCCGTCGCGAGATCGTCTTCCAAGCCGGCCATTGCCATCAGCCCGCGAATTTCGAGCCGCGGCAATTTCGACAACGCGTCGAGCAGTCCCGGAACCTCCTGGGGGGCGAAACCATGCTTTGCCGCATCGCCTGAGACGTTCACTTCCAATAGGATCGACAACGGCGCGGTGTCCGCCGTCGCAGCTCGTTCGCCGTTCAGTTCTTCGAGCAGCCGCAGGCTATCGCCGGCATGCAGCAGATGCACGAGCGGGATCGTCCGGCGGATCTTGTTCCGCTGCAGATGACCGATCATGTGCCAGCGAATCTCGCAATCCGCCAGCGTGGCCGCCTTGTCCCAGAGTTGCTGCGGCCGGCTTTCGCCCAAGTCCGCACAGGCGGCTTCGACGACTAACCGGGTCGTCGCGGCATCAACGTACTTCGTGACCGCAACGAGCCGAACCTCTTCGGTCGACCGACCTGCGCTCGCAGCCGCGGCGGCGATTCGCGCACGGACTTCCGCCAGATTCGCTCGGATTCGCTCGACCGTGATCGTCGTCATCGGGGGTCCGTCGACTCGCGTCGTCGGCTCGCCTTACTCCTCGATTTCCATCAAGTTGTCGGTCGTGCCGTCGCTCTTGATACGAGCAACGAGGAAATCGGTCTGCAGATTGACGCCGAGTAGCGTGCGATTGGCTCGCGCGGTGAGCGAGCGATAGATTAGCCACTGCTCGCGTCCGACCTGCAATCGATACCCGACGGCTCGCTCGGCCGGCTGAATCTGCAAGTTCTCGCCGATCGTCAGTTGCCGCCAAGTCACGTCGCGCGTCGATCGCTTGGCGTCGATCACCAAGCACAGCGGCACATACAGGGCGATCGCCTTGCTCGCCGACTGACGCAGCGTCAGGCCGTCGGCGGACTCCGTCAACTCGCCGTGTCGACGATCGCTACGCCACTCGGGCAGCGCCGCCGGAATGACCATGCGAGCTTTGCGCCCCGTCGTCAGCACCCCTTCACGCGTCTCGCCGGCGGCGGCGAACTTAACATCCTCGGTCAAAGGCAAAGCCAACTCGCACTCGATGTTGTTGCGTGATTCGCAGAGCACGGCATCGGCGATGTACAGCAGTCCGTCGGTCCGCGCCAGCAGGAACTGCCGCTGCAAGCGGAAGCCACCGCCGAGCGAGATTTCGAGTTCGAGATAGTCCGCTTCGCCGTCGAAGTCCCAGCAGACTTCTTCCCACGATCCCACCGGCGTCAGTCGTCGGCCGTCGATCGTGACTTGCGGAGCAACGACACCCGAGACGATCACGTCCGCGCCGCAGATCACTTCGCAGCGGAGGCTCGGTTGCGACCAATCGATCGCCACTTGCGTCGCCGACGAAGACCAATCGGTTCGCAGCACCGTCGTCCGAAGTTCTTCGCTGTGATAGGACGGCGCAGGCTTGGCCGGTTTCTTTCCCGCCGCGGCCGGCTTCGCATCGCGGCGCTCCGCCCGTTTGGCGACGGACCGCATCTCGGCATCGCCGAACTCTTTGACGGCGGCGTGCAGTTGCTTCCATGCCGCTTTCATCGTCGCCGTGTCGTCGGTGGAAAAGCAGGCGCTGCCGTCGAGTCGCGTCCAATGCAAAGCCCGGAGCAATTCGGCCGGCGAGTCGATCGGCGAGTCGTCGACCGCCGTCGGAATAACGGGTGCAGACGGCTTGAGAGCCGCGGTTGCCGAGGGTTTGCTTTTTTTCGAAGTCCGATTCGAGACGATCGTCGCCATAGAAGAAAGTTTCGCTTGGCCGCGTGGCCGGGTGTGCGTTAGGATGCGTGTCCATCGAGACGCTCAAGGCCCGATAAATATAGCGAGCCGGAGCCGATCAAGCCAAGGAGTGGTGGAATGAAGTGCGTCATTCATTTTTGCGCAATTCTGATCTCGACAGCGACGATGCTCGGCAGTTCCGCGCTCGTCGCCGCGGAACCGGCCGCCAAGCCCGCTCCGACCGGTACCGCAGCGGTCGCCGATGACCCTAAAGCGCCGTATCCCGGCTTGCGGCGTCTGACGCCTGAATACGACGTTTGGCTCGACCCGAAGCAGAAGCAGGTCGTCCTGACGGGCAAAGTCGTCCTCCGTCGCGGGCCGTTGGAGCTGTTTGCCTGCCTGAAGAACACCAAAGAGCACGAATCGGTCGTCGCCTGCGACACGAAGGCCTACATCGTGCATGCCGCGCTGCTGGCGATCGGCGGACCGCCCGGCAACCCGGCGCGGTTCCTGCCCGACTTCAAACCGGCGCGCGGCACCGAGATCGAAATCACCGTCGAATGGACCGATGCCGCCGGTGCGAAAAAGCGGATGGACGCCCGCCAGTGGCTTCGCAACGTCCGGACCGGCGAGCCCCTCAAGTACCCGTGGGTCTTCGGCGGCAGCGGCTTCTGGACCGATCCGGCCGACGGCAAGAGCTACTATCAGGCCGAAGAAGGGGACTTCATCTGCATCTCGAACTTCACGACGGCCATGCTCGACCTGCCGATCGAAAGCCCGCAGACGAACGCCTCACTCGTCTACGAAGCCTTCACCGACAACATCCCGCCGGACGACACGAAGGTGCTGCTCTTCCTGAAGCCGAAGCTCGACGCCAAAGCCGGCGACGCGAAGCCCGCGCCGGCCAAGCCGGCCGCGAACTTGCCGCAATCGTAACAGCGAAGATCCCAGCCGAAGCCTACTCGCCGCCGATGCGGCAATGGGCCAGCACCTTGTCCGGCGTCGTCACATAGCTCGTGTAGAACGGGCCGAACTCGGCGTAGCGGGCGCTCGCCTCGTCGAACCGCATCGTGTAGACGATCTCCTTCAAGAACGCCGGGTTGCGGGCCCACAGCGTCACGCCCCATTCCCAGTCGTCCAGGCCGACGGCGACCGTAATCAGCTGCGTCACCTTGCCGCCGAACTTCATGCCGCTGCGGCCGTGCTCGGCCATCAGCCGGTTCCGCTCGCTAAACGGCAGCAAGAACCAGTTCTCGGCCGTCTCGCGCTTCTTGTTCATCGGATAGAAGCAGGTGTTCGGCCAAGCCGGCATGTCCGGCGTCAGCCGTTGCTTCCGCATCATCACTTCGCGCGACTCATAAGCCTTCAGCTTCGCCGCGTACGACGGCCCGTTCGGGTCTTCGCCCTCTTCGACGAGTCGCTTGCCGTACGCCTCGACCGTTGGCACATATTCTGAGACTTCCGTCAGCGAGACGAACGAGTAGGTCGGCTCGATCGCCACGCCCAGCGGCGACGCGAGCAACTTCTGGTGAACCGTGTCGACCTTCAACGGGCAGGGGTCGAGGATCATCAACCCGAAGTCGGCGCGATGCCCTGCGGCGATCGACGTTTGCAACCGCGTCGGTTGCCCGTCGGCGGCCCCGTCTAAGATCGCGGCGAACTGCTTCTTCCCCTCGGCCAACTCGGCGGCCGTCAGTCCCTTCAGCGCCGTCCGGTTGAAGCGGTAATACGAATGCGTGCAGTGCCACCCTTCG
>CAMCTH010000440.1 GCA_945877965.1 Planctomicrobium piriforme
CACGCTCCGCCGGACCGCACTCTCCCTACTGAAAAACGACCGCACCCGAAAAGTCGGCGTCAAAAACAAACGCCTCGCCGCAGGATGGAACGAAGACTATCTTGAGCAAGTCCTGTTCGGATCACAGGTTATGGTGCGATAGCCCTGGACCATCCGCTGCTACTTTCGGACGGTCAACGCATTGTGATCGCGGTGCGTCCCGTGGACGAGACGGTTCATGGCGAAGGCGTTCGTGCGTCGGCGGGCGCTTGGGCGGATGCCGGGCCGAGCTTAGACGGCTGGCTCGCCGAGGTTTATGACGCGCGTCGGTCAACACGCGGAAACTTGGCTGAATAAGTTTCCTGGTCGATACGGATATTCTATCGGCGCACTTGCGCGGCAACCGGCCGGTCAACGCGAAGTTTTCGCAGTATTCCGCGCGGTTGCATCTGTCCGTCATCAGTGCCGCCGAAGTGAAGTCGTGGCTGTATCGTCCTGCGACGCCCGATCGCTATGTTGCGGGGTATTTGGCTCTGGAGCGAGACCTCGTGTTACTGTCTGTTGACGTAGCCGTTGCTGAAGCGGCGGGTCGGATTGCGGCCGCCGTGACCGCCTCGGGCTTCTCGATCGGAACGCCCGACGCCCTGATCGCGGCAACCGCCGTGGTGCACGATCTGACGCTCGTCACGCACAATACTCGGGACTTTGCTCGGGTCGAGAGCTTGCGACTGGCCGATTGGATGACCCCGTAAATCGCGTCTGATCGCCGAATGGGTGGAAGACTGCTGGGAACTCCCCAACTCGGCGGGCGTTGGGTATTATAGAATATTCGGACGGCCGACCCGCGAACCGGCGGGGACTTCGAGCCGTCCGGGAGTGCATCGCCGACAAGTTTGTCTTCCCGAACTGTTTCGCCGCCGGGCTTGCCCGACGCTTCCCGTAGGCCGCAACGTTGCCGAGAAGAAATCGGCCGACGTGGCGGTACCCAACCCGAGCAAGGTTTTTTTCGCATGGCCGCCACCGCCTCCACGTCCGCCCCGCGCACGCTGTTCGCCAAGATTTGGGATCAACACGTCGTCGTCGACGAACCGAACAAGCCGACGGTTCTGTACATCGATCGCCATTTGGTTCACGAAGTGACCAGTGCCCAGGCGTTCGAAGGACTGCGGATCGCGGGCCGCAAGGTCCGCCGCCCTGCCCTGACGACGGCCGTGCCGGACCACAACGTGCCGACGACCGACCGCCGCCTGCCGATCGCCGACCCGATTTCGAAGCAGCAGATCGACACGCTGCGGAACAACTGCCAAGAATTCGGCATCAAGCTCTACGATTTGAACGACCCCAAGCAAGGGATCGTTCACGTCATCGGTCCCGAGTTGGGCCTGACGCAGCCCGGCATGACGATCGTCTGCGGCGACAGCCACACGGCGACGCACGGCGCGTTCGGCGCGCTGGCGTTCGGCATCGGCACGAGCGAAGTTGAGCACGTTCTCGCGACGCAGACCTTGCTCCAATCGAAGACCAAGACGTTCGAGATCCGCGTCGACGGCAAGTTGCCCAACGGCGTGACGGCGAAGGATTTGGTTCTCTACATCATCGGCCAGATCACGACCGACGGCGGCACCGGCTATTGCATCGAATACACGGGCGAAGCGATTCGTAATCTCTCGATGGAAGAGCGGATGACGGTCTGCAACATGACCATCGAGGCCGGTGCCCGCGCGGGCATGATTTCGCCGGACGAAAAGACGTTCGCCTACCTGAAAGGTCGTGAGTTCGCGCCGCAGGGGGCTGAGTTCGACAAGGCCGTCGCCCGTTGGAAACAACTGGCGACCGATCCCGGTGCGAAGTTCGATCGGACGTTGGTCCTCAAGGCCGAGGACATTACGCCGCAAGTGACCTGGGGGACGAACCCAGGCCAAGTCGCGCCGGTGACCGCGAACGTTCCCGATCCGGCGAGCATGAAGGACGAGACCGAACGCAAGACCGCGGCCGCTGCCCTCGAATACATGGGCCTCAAGGCGGGAACGCCTCTTTCGGAAGTGAAGATCGACCGCGTGTTCATCGGCTCGTGCACAAACAGCCGGATCGAAGATCTGCGCGCCGCCGCCGCCGTGGCGAAGGGGCATAAGGTCGCGGCCGGAGTCGGCGCGATGGTCGTCCCGGGGAGCGGCAACATCAAGATCCAAGCCGAGGCCGAGGGGCTCGACAAGGTGTTCAAAGACGCGGGCTTCGAATGGCGCGAGGCCGGCTGCAGCATGTGCCTGGCGATGAACCCCGACAAGCTCGAACCCGGCGAGCGCTGCGCAAGCACCAGCAACCGCAACTTCGAAGGCCGCCAAGGCAAGGGAGGCCGCACGCACCTGGTGAGCCCCGCGATGGCCGCCGCCGCCGCGTGTGCCGGCCACTTTGTTGATATCCGCGACTGGACATATCGGGCGTAATGCCGCGTAATTCAAAATTTCATATCTCAAATCACAAATTTAATCTCGCCCCATGAAAGCCTTCACCACGCTCACCGGTCTCGTCGCTCCGATGGACCGGGCTAACGTCGATACCGATCAAATTATTCCCAAGCAGTTCTTGAAGCGGATCGAACGGACCGGCTTCGGCGAGTTCCTGTTCTGGGACTGGCGTAAGAAGCCCGACGGTTCGGAAGATCCGAACTTCGAACTGAATCGCCCCGAGACAAAGGGAGCGACGATCTTGATTGCCCGCCGCAACTTCGGCTGCGGTTCGAGCCGCGAGCATGCCCCGTGGGCGTTGGAAGATTACGGCTTTCGCTCGATCATCGCGCCGAGCTTCGCCGACATTTTCTACAACAACTGTTTCAAGAACGGCATGCTGCCGATCCGCCTGACCGAAGAGCAGATCGACGATCTGTTCCAACGGACGGCCAAACACCCCGGCTACCAACTGACGGTCGACCTCAACACGCAGACGATCACCGACGAGCACGGCCTGAAGCTGTCGTTCGAGGTCGACGGGTTCCGCCGTCACTGTCTGTTGAACGGCCTGGACGACATCGGCCTGACGCTGGTCCACGCCGACAAAATCTCGGCCTACGAAACGGCCCACGGCATCGCCTAACGGCCGGCTTGATTGAATCGCCGATCGGACCCCTTCTCACACGGGGCCGCTTGCCCGGCGGTGCTCCATCGGCAACAATACGCGCGACGTCGCGGAATAGCTCTTCCGCGAGTCGCACTTGCCGACGGAGATTCTGTGATGCGGATGGTGTTGCGTCGTCTTGTTAGCGTTGGTGTCGCGATTGCGTTGGGCCTCGTCGTCGGCTCGGCTTCGGCCCAGCAGATTACCGACGTGCCGAAGGGGCTCGACCCCGTGCCGGTGCCGGCAGATAACCCGCAGACCCCGGCCAAAGTCGAACTCGGCAAGCAGTTGTATTTCGACAAGCGGCTGTCGATCGACGGGACCGTGAGCTGCGCGACGTGCCACGACCCTGAAAAAGGGTGGAGCAACGCCGACAACTTCGCGACGGGCATCAAAGGTCAACGCGGCGGTCGGAGTTCGCCGACCGTGCTGAACGCCGCCTATCATCCGTTGCAATTCTGGGACGGCCGGGCCGCACAACTCGAAGGCCAAGCCCTCGGTCCGATCCAGAACCCGATCGAAATGGGACACACGATGGAGGCTTGCGTCGCCACCCTCAACGGCATCCCGGGCTACAAGAAGCAATTCAAAGAAGTCTTCGGGACCGACGTCACTCCCGACGGCATCGCCAAGGCGATCTCGGCGTTCGAGCGGACCGTCCTCTCGGGCGATGCGCCGTACGATCACTACGTGGCCGGCGATAAGAAGGCGTTGAGCGAAGCGGCCGTCCGCGGCATGAACCTGTTCTTCAACAAGGCGCGTTGCAGCGCCTGCCACAGCGGACCGAACTTCAGCGATGCCGCATTCCACAACATCGGCGTCAGCATCGACCGCAAAGAGCCCGACGAAGGACGCAAGTTGATTAGCAAGCTCGATGGGGACCGCGGCGCGTTCAAGACGCCGACGCTTCGCGAGATCGCCCGGACCGCGCCGTACATGCACGACGGCAGCCAAGCGACGCTCGAAGCGGTCGTCGAGCATTACAACAAGGGGGGCGTCGCCAACCCGCAGTTGGATGAAGAAATTTTTCCGCTGATGCTGACGGCCGAGGAAAAGGCCGATCTGGTGACGTTCATGAAAGAAGGCTTGGCGAGCAAGTCGTACCCAATGATGAAGCCGCCGAAGTTGCCGGAGTAAGCAGGGCCAACGGTGCGACGCCGCTGCGAGTCGTCGGCTCGGAAATCGTCTGTTCGAAATTGTGACGGTAAATTGTTCAAGGATCGATACCACAAAACCAGGAGAGAACCGGTCATGAAGAAACTACTCGCGACGTTGCTCGCGGCGGCTTTGCTCGCTGCGGGGGTCACGTCGGCCTCGGCCCAAGAAGTGAAGAAAGTCACCTGCCTGGAAGGCTTGCTGAACCCGAGCGGTTTGGTGATGCAGCCCGGCACGAACCACCTGCTCGTCTCCGACAGCGGCGCCGGCCGGATTCTTTGCTTCCACATCGACGATTGGCACTACGACAAGTGCATCCTGAAGTTCGCCAAGGACATCTACGGCAAGGGGCCGATGTACGACGTCGGGCCGTTGGGCATGACGTTCGTCGGCAAGACGTTGGTCGTCGGCGGCGGCGATCAGGTCGACGGTAAGGAAGTGGT
>CAMCTH010000441.1 GCA_945877965.1 Planctomicrobium piriforme
TGCGAGCTGCATCATGATGATGCGGCGACCTGTGAAGATCAGGGGCGGCACGACGACCATGACGGGCACGACCATGATTCTTGCCCGACGACGCATGACGAGCATGACCACTTAGCCGCGACGGAGCACGAGAGTGAACCCGATCACACTCCGGCCGAGCCTTGCCCAGGCTCCTGCGGAGACCGTTGTGTTTTCGTCAGCACGATTCGGGTGCAACTGGAGCAACCGCTCAATACGGCCGCGTTCGACCTCGCGCTGCACGGCATCTCCGATGTGGCAACCGGCCTGGGCTGGGGGCGAGTGCGGTTCGAGTCGCTCGATGCGACGGCTGATCCACCGCCGTTGCGACTGCATCTATTGCAGCAACGACTCTTAATCTGATGCTCGACGGGCTTCGTCGACGCTCGATCGCTTTGATCGACGCGGCGGCGCTTCTGTTGCCCGGGCGATGAACTGATCTCGTCGTTCATAACGACGCGACCTGCTCGCCGCCTTTTTCCATCCCGGATGTTTTTCGATCGTGTGCGTTTGCGCTGCGGCGCTCGCGCCGATCCGACATGCTCCGCCTGACCCAATCCGATCACTCACGACTTCTTCTCTTAGGTTCGATCATGAGCTCTCCCACATTAAAACGCGGCTTCCTCGCGATCGTGCTCCTGGCGGGCATCGGCGCTGCGGCCGTCTATTCGATTCCATCGCTGCGCGAGCGCGTACTTGGTAAACACGAGGGGACCGACGCAAAAGCGACGGGCGACGTCAAAGAGGCCGGCCACGACGACCATGCCGGACACGATCATGCCGGGCATAGCGAAGCCGACTCGCTCGAACTTAGTAAGCAGGCCCAGGCCAACATCGGTCTCACGCTGGGAAAAATCACGCTGACAACGTTCGAACGGACGATCACGATCCCCGGCATGATTCGCGAGCGGCCGGGGCGGACGAACGTCGAGATCACGGCCCCGCTCACCGGCATCGTCGTGCAGATTTATCCCATCGAAGGGGAAGCGGTCCGTGCCGGACAGAAACTGTTCGACCTCCGCCTCACGCACGAAGAACTCGTCCAAGCGCAAGGCGACTTTCTGCGAGTCGCTGAGGAACTCGACGTCATCGGGAGCGAAATCAAGCGGCTGGAAAAGATCGCGATCGACGGCGGTATCGCGGGTCGTCAGGTGCTCGATCGCCGTTACGAACAGCAGAACAAGCAGGCCATTTTGCGGGCTCAACAGCAAGCCCTGGTCCTCCACGGCCTCAGTGAATCGCAAGTCCAAGACATCCTCACGAATCGCAAACTGCTGCGTGATCTTACCGTAACGGTGCCGGAAGAACCGACGACCGACGCCCCGCCGACCGAAAAGGGGACGAAGACTTACGAGATTCAAAAACTCAAAGTTGCGCGCGGCCAAAGCGTCAACGCCGGCGAAACACTCGCGATCCTGACCGACTACGCCGAGTTGTTCATCGAGGGGAACGCCTTCGACAAGGACGTCCCGGCCGTCAACAACGCCATCGAGCGCGGCGCGCTCGTCCAAGCGACGATCGAGACCGACGAGCCGAAACCGCAGATCATCCGCGAACTCAAAATCCTGTACGTCGCCGGGGACGTCGATCCCGACTCGCGGACGTTTCACTTTTATCTCAAGCTGAACAACCCACAGTTGCGTGATGTCGTCAGCGATGGGCATCGCTTCATCGGCTGGCGTTACAAGCCAGGGCAACGCGTACAACTCGCGATCCCGGTCGAGCAGTGGAAGGACCGGATCGTGTTGCCGGCCGAGGCCGTGGCTCAGGACGGCGTGGAAACCTACGTCTTCTCGCCAAACGGCGATCACTTCGATCGTCGGCCCGTGCATGTCGAATATCGCGACCGGTTCGCCGTCGTCGTCGCCAACGACGGCTCGCTCTTTCCGGGCGATCTGGTCGTGCTCGCCGGGGCTCAGCAAATGCAACTGGCGCTCAAGAACAAGTCGGGCGGGGCGATCGACCCCCACGCAGGCCACAACCACTAATTCCATTTTGATACGAATCGTTCGCGAAGAAAGCTCGCCATGCTGAACTCCATCATTCGCCTTTCGCTTCGTTACCGTCTGGTGACGATCGCGCTCGCGCTCGTCGTCACGCTGTACGGCGGCTACGAGTTGACGCAACTGCCGATCGACGTCTTTCCCGATCTCAATCGCCCGCGGGTGACGATCATGACCGAGGCGCCGGGCCTCGCGCCGGAGGAAGTCGAAACGCTGATCACGTTCCCATTGGAGTCGGTCCTCAACGGTGCGACCGGAGTGCAGGCGGTTCGGAGTTCGTCGGGCGTCGGGTTGTCGGTCATTCAAGTCGAGTTCGCCTGGGGGACCGACATCTACGTCGATCGTCAGATCGTGGCCGAGAAGGTCGCGCTGGCCGGCGATCGGCTGCCGCAAGGCTTGCGTCCGCAACTCGCGCCGATTGCCTCGATCATGGGGCAGGTCCTGCAAGTCGGCATGTGGAGCGAAGGAAGCAAAACCGACCCGATCGAGGTCCGTACGCTCGCCGACTGGATCGTGCGGCAGCGACTCCTCACCATTCCCGGCGTTGCACAAGTCATCACAATGGGAGGGGGCCGGAAGCAGTTTCAGGTCCTCGTGAATCCTGACAAATTGCTGAAGTACGACGTCACGCTGGCCGAAGTCGAGCAGGCCGTCGAGTCCAGCAATGCCATCGCGACCGGCGGTTACTTGGACCAAGGAGGAAACGAACTCCTAGTCCGCTCGCTCGGGCGGATTCAGCAGTTGAGTGACCTGCAAGACGTCGTCGTTAAAGGGAAAGCGGAGCGGCCGATCTTGCTGAGCGACGTGGCCCGCGTCGCCGAAGCGGCGCAAGTGAAACGAGGCGACGCCGCCGTCAACGGTCTGCCTGCGGTGATCCTGACGATCGCCAAGCAGCCGGGTGCCGACACGCGACGGCTGACGACCGACGTCATTCGTGCGCTCGAAGAACTCAAACCGTCGCTCCCCGACGACATCCGCATCAACACCGACATTTATCAGCAAAAGGTCTTCATCGACCTGAGCATTCAGAACGTGATGGAAGCGCTGCGCGACGGCGGTATCCTGGTCGTGATCGTGCTGTTCTTGTTCTTGCTCAACTTCCGCACGACCTTCATCACGCTGACCGCCATCCCGCTGTCGATCGTCGTGACCGGCCTGGTCTTCAAGTGGTTCGACATGTCGATCAACACCATGACGCTCGGCGGCTTGGCCGTCGCGATCGGCGAGTTGGTCGATGATGCGATCGTCGACGTCGAGAACATCTATCGTCGGCTCCGCGAGAATCGGCACGCGGCGAATCCTAAATCGGCATTGCGAGTCGTCTACGAAGCGAGCAGTGAAGTCCGCAACTCGATCGTCTTCAGCACGATCCTCGTCGTCCTGGTCTTCGTCCCACTCTTCGCGCTCGGCGGCATGGAAGGGCGGCTGTTCACGCCGCTTGGCATTGCGTACATCGTGTCGATTCTGGCGTCGCTCGTCGTATCGCTAACGGTCACGCCGGTCCTTTCGTACTGGCTGTTGCCACAGGCGAAGTTTCTCGATCACGAACAGGACGGTTGGCTGGTCCGCGTGTTGAAATCGATCGCGGGCCTCGCGATTCGCGTCAGCGTGCGGCACCCGTGGCCGATCCTCGGCATCGTCGCCGCAGCGGTGGCCGTCAGTATGCTGACCGTCTCGCAACTCGGCCGCGACTTCCTCCCGCCGTTCAACGAAGGGAGCGTGCAGGTGAACGTCCTGCTCCCGCCGGGAACGTCGCTCGCCACGTCGAACCGCATCGCCGGGATGGTCGACAGTCGACTGCTGAAAATGCGCGAAGACGGCAAGGTGCTCGACTTCGGACGGAAAACCGGCCGAGCCGAGTTGGATGAACATGCCGAAGGGGTGAACGTCACGGAAATCATCGTCAGCCTCAATCCGAAGTCGGGCCAATCGCGCGACGAATCGATCGAAGAGATGCGTGAAGAACTCTCGCAAGTTCCCGGCGTCGTCATCGCCGTCGAGCAGCCGTTGGCGCACCTGATCAGCCACATGCTCTCGGGCGTGAAGGCGCAGATCGGCATCAAGTTGTACGGCGATGATTTGACGATCTTGCGCACGAAGGCCGAGGAGATGAAGGCGGCCATCGCCGACGTGCCAGGCGTGAAAGACCTGATGGTCGAACAGCAGATCGAGATCCCGCAGCTGCAAATCCAGCTCAATCGCCGCCAGTTGGCCGAGACCGGCATGACGTCGGACTACGTCAACGAGTTCATCGAAACGGCGATGAACGGCCGCACCGTTTCCGAGATCGTCGTCGGCCAACGGAAGTTCGACTTGGTCGTGCGATTGGATGAAGAGTTCCGCCAAGACCCGACGCAACTATCTCGCTTGGCGTTGAATTTGCCGAACGGCGGACGTGTGCCGCTCTCGACCGTCGCCGAAGTACGGCATAGCAGCGGACCGAACACCATCAATCGCGAGAACGTTCGCCGCCGGATCATCTTGCAATGCAACACCGCCGGACGCGACTTAAACTCGGTCGTCACCGACATTCAAAAACGTTTGGCCCCGATTCAGGCGTCGCTGCCGAACGGATACTTCATTGAGTATGGCGGCCAGTTCGAAAGCCAGCGGAACGCCACACGAATGATCGGGCTACTCAGCCTCATCTCGCTGGCGGCGATG
>CAMCTH010000442.1 GCA_945877965.1 Planctomicrobium piriforme
CTCGTGCCCCCCTTGGCACGCAGACACTTCCGCCCGATTCGTCTCTTCCTTCGATATCGGTCGTGACGATTAGCGAACTTGAACCGGTCCGGCGACCTCGTCGGGCGAAGCCCTCGCGGATATAATGCCGGCGTGCCGTCGCTGCCGGCGTCGCACCGATTGTTTTCGCCTCATACCTTTTGCCTCACGCCTGTAGCCTTACATCATGGACAACACGCTCGCCGATCGGGCCGACGTTATTCGCCGCCGCGTTACTCAACTCCGGAGCTCTCTTTGACTACGACGTCAAACGAGCCCGCACCGTGGAGATTGAAGGCCTGATGGGTCGGCCCGGTTTTTGGGACAACCAAGAAAAAGCCCAGGCGATCGTCGCGGAGTTGAAGTCGTTGAACGGGCTGGTCAAGCCGATCGCCGATCTCGACCGTTCGCTGGACGATTTGCAGACGATGCTCGAGATGGCGGCCGAAGAGCCGGAGTTCGCCGCCGAAGTGCCGGCGGAACTCGATCGGCTGGACCAGGTGCTGAGCGAACTGGAATTGAAAGGGCTGCTCAACGGTCCGTTCGACAACCGGAACGCGATCGTCACGTTTCATGCCCGCGACGGCGGCGTCGACGCCAACGACTGGGCCGAGATGCTGATGCGGATGTACACGCAGTGGGCGAAGAAGCACGATTTCGACGTCGAACTGATGGACCGGCAAGATAACGAAGAGGCCGGCATCTCCACGGCCACGATCGCCGTCCGCGGGCCGATGGCCTACGGCTACCTCCGCGGCGAGTCGGGCATGCACCGGTTGGTCCGGATCAGTCCGTTCAACTCGGAAGGCAAACGGATGACCAGCTTTGCGGCGGTCGACGTTTCGCCCGAGGTGAACGACGATTTCGAAGTCGAGATCAACGACGAAGACGTGCGGATCGACAAGTTCTGTTCGAGCGGCGCGGGAGGCCAGCACGTCAACAAGACGGCCAGCGCCGTCCGCCTGACGCACGCACCGAGCGGCATCGTCGTGCAGTGCCAAAACGAGCGGAGCCAACACAAGAACTTGGCGCAGGCCTACAAGATGTTGCGATCCCGACTGATGCGGCTCGAAGAAGAGCGCCGCGAAGCGGAGTCGGCTGCGAAGTATCAGTCGGCGGCCAAGACGGGCTTCGGCTCGCAGATTCGCAACTACTTCCAACACCCGGAACAGCGGATCAAAGATCAGCGCACGGGCTACGGTGAAACGCACTTCCAAAGCGTGATGGACGGCGACATCCAAAACTTTTTGGATGCGATGTTACGCTGGCGCGCGGGCCAACCGGTGACGCAGGGCGAGTAGTGGTTGGATATAGTTTAATCTGCGTTCACCGCTAGCTACTTAGCCGCCGCGTCCTCGCGGCGATGAAACGTAATGCAGCGTCGAGACCGGGTCGAGGACGACCCGGCTAAGCGATCTTTCTGCATGCTTTGAAAGTGTCGTACGTGCCGGAAAAAGACGTCATCCTTGAAACGATCGGCCTCCGCGTCGTCTTCTTTCGCAGCGGCGATCGCTATGCGCACCGCGTCGAAACCTGCGACGCGGCAAGCAACGAATGGCACGCGACGCTCGAATCGCTCGAAGGCGAGCCGGGCGACGAGTGGCCGCCGAGCCCGCCGTTCCAGCAGCTGCACGTCGAACGTCGCCCGACGGGGCTGATCGTGTTCTTGATCGGCATGGCCGGCCGCACCCACTGGTCGGCGGCCGTGGAAGTCGCCGCTGATCGTCGCTCAATCCAATTCGACGTCGCCGCGCGGGTTCAACTCACGCCGATTCAACTCGGCAGCGAATATCTCCCGTCGCCGCAAGATACGGAGCGTGGAGTTGATCTCCCCTCTCCCCTTGAGGGAGAGGGGGCGGGGGTGAGGGGTAACGGCGTCAGACTCGAATTGTCATCGCCGCTTCTGCGAGACGATCGCCGCATCGAACCCACGACGGCCGAGACCGTCCCTGCCACGATCGCCTGGCGATACGCGGTCGCCGTCAAGCATGAAGCCTAATATTCGCCGGCTTCGCATCGTAGTAGTAGATGCCGAATTGCGTGAGTCGCCGTAACAGCGACTTCACGCGCGGCACGTCGTCGCCGAACAGTTCGACGAGCTGTTCTTCCCACTCGGCCATGGTCTCGGACGAGAAATCCGGTGGATGGTCGAGATGAGCTTTGCCGAAGTCGAGTAAGTAAGGCGGTTTGACGATGCCGATCTCTATGATGAGTAATTCGTCATCAAAGTCGATCAATCGCGGGACGCTCAGGCCGTCGATCTGCGTCACGTCTGCAACAAGCAGGCGTTGATAGGAGTCACGTTCAGCGGTATAGTTCCGCAATCGTTCGAGGGCCTTGATCGCCGACTTCTGAGCCGACTGCCAAACGCGACCGTCTTGGCCGAAGCCGAGCGGTTTGCTGAAATCGATTTCGATATCGCGTGCTGCGGCGTAAAGACGAGCGTTAGACTCCAAATCAGGTGCCGACATGGACGCTCTCGGGTATTCGGCCGTCGTCAATTTGCAGTTGCTGTTCAACGGCGAAACGATCGATGTGGCTCAAACCGGACCGGATCGTATCACGCTTTCCGAGCAGCGGGAACTCGGGGGTGGGCCTGGCGAATTGGTGATCACCGTGGACGGCAAGAGCGACCGTTATCCCGTCGTTCTGCAAGCCACCGACGGGCTGTCGCGAATCGTTTCTTACTGGTGATTTTCGCCGAGAAGTCGCTTGCCGACCGGTGTTTCACGGGCCCGGCCGCTCCTTGATTTTGCGGGCTTTCATCGCCACAATAGGGCTCTTTCGCGGGCCCTTTCCTTCGACCGTCCAGTTAGGTTCGTCCCCATGTTCGACCAAGCCGTGATCGAGAAGCTGAAGACCGAGTTCACCGACAAGTACGTCGTCGTCGACGCCGTGCGGCCTGAGTTGTCGCGGTTCGTCGGCCTGACGGGCATCGTGAAAACGGTGAACATGAGCGGCAAGGCGCTCGTCGAATTCGACGGCCGGTTGAACATCGGTTGGTACGACATCGGCCTCGACTTCTTGAAGATCGTGCCGAAACCGGAACCTAAGCCTGTCGAAGAGAAGGCCAAGAAAGCGGCTCCGGCCGAGAAGCCCGCAGCGGCCAAGCCGGCCGCGGCTCCCGCAGTTGTGACGGGCGAGAAGAAGCCGTCGGTCGCCGAGATGCTGAAGGCTCAGGCCGCGGCGAAAGCGGCGGCGTCTGCCGCTCCGGCGGCCCCGGCTCCTGCAGCCGAAGTCGCACCGCCTGCTCCGGCCCCGGAACCGGTCGTCGAAAAGAAGCCGGAACCGAAACCGGCCGGCGAAGCGAAGAAGCTTTCGACCGCCGAGATCTTGGCGGCGCTGAAGAAGAAGCCGTAGTCCGCTTGGCATCGCTGCGGAGCGTTGGTTAGCCGCGTCACTTGTGACGTGCGCGGGGCAAAGCCACGCGGCTAACACGATACCGTCGTGAATGAGCCCGTTACTGCTTCGTTGCGGGCTTGGCGTCGCTCGTCGGTGCGCCGGTCGGGTTGCTCTTCACGACTCGGAAAATGAACAGCGCTTCGTGATAGTCCGGCGGCAGACCGAACCAAACCGGCTCGGCGTCGGCGACGACTTTCGACTTCAGCGCATCTTCCGTGCGTTGATCTCCCAGCGGCAACGCCTTGGCGACCGCGACGTCGCTCTTTAGGCCGCGCGCCTCGTCGGTGCGATGGGCAACCGGCCCGCCGTCGGCAGTATTGGCCGGCGGCGCCGGTGCATCGTTGGGTTTGACAACATCGCGCGTCGGGACGCCGGGCCCCACCTTGGCGGCGATCATCGGTACGCTTGCCGGAGCCGGGGGAGCGGTCGCCGTCGGTGCGGCGGTCGCGACGGCGTTCGTCCCTGGGGCGACGGGTTGGGCGACGATCGGTAGAGATGCTGCGGGTTGATCTGCGGACGGCTTGGCTACGATCGTCGCCCTTTCGCCGGGCTTCGCTTGTTGGGTGTCGACGTTCTTTCCCGGCCCGGCATCGCCGAGCACGGCCGGCGTTGAAGCGGCGGTCGTTGAAACACTCGGCGGCGAAACGATCGGTGCCGAAGCCATCGGTGCAGGGGGCGGCGGAGTTGTCGGTCGACCGCCGGCGAGCGCTTGCGTCGTTTCGAAGTTGCGGCGTGGCGGAGCTGCGGCGAAGTCGGCGCGATTCAGGCGTTGGGCGCGACTCAACGGCGCAACGCTCTGCGACTCTTGTCCGAGCGATTGGGTATAGAGATTGTGTGAATTGAGATTCTGCTGGCCGACGTAACCGGCCGCGGCTTGCAACGTCGGGTCCGCCGCCGCCGCTCCGCCGCCGTATTGATTCGGTTCCGCCGCTTGCTTGCCGCTCGCCGCGACGGAGCCCGCTGTGGCCGACGCTTCACGTTCGGTCTTTGCGATTGCGGCCGGAGCCGCGCCTGCTTGCACCGCTGGGGTTTCTTCGTTCGCCGGAGCTTTCACGGCGACAGGTTTCGGGGCCGGCGCGGTCGCCGATTTCTCCGCGAGGAGGGGTTCCACCGGCAGGCCGCGGCTGTAACTTCGCCAACCTTGTTGTCGGGCGTCGTCGGGGGCCGGCTCGACTTGCACGTTGACGAAGAATTCCGGCTGGCGGCGGAGCGCGTCGAGCGTCGCTTCGAGGTGTTTGGCGTCGGCCACGACGTAGACGAAT
>CAMCTH010000443.1 GCA_945877965.1 Planctomicrobium piriforme
GTTGATCGTACGAGACCGACGCATACCCCTCGTAACTCCGCCAATACTCCACGAGCGAAGCATAGCCTGCGACGTCGACGGGAGTGCGCGTGAGCAACAACAGAGCAAGCGCCGCCGTCGCGACGGCCGTGGTTTGAGCGACGAGAAAAGCTCGCAACGGCTCGCCGAAGCGATCCGCCCCACGCGCTGCGATGAACGAACCGAGCGCGAGCCCCGCCAAGTAGACGGCGAGCATCGAGCCGAAGCTGAGCGAGGTTGATTTGACGACGACGTCGACGATGCGGAACCAGACGATTTCGAGCCCGACGGCGATCAGCCCGCTCCAGGCCGCTAGCAGCGGCCACCACGCAAACCTGTGCCGCGGCCCGGCGCTCGCTTCGCCGTCTGACTTGGCGATCTGCGGCTTCGCGACGTGCGGCGACTCATCCAACGATTGCGGGCTGAACTCCCAGCGCAGCGCCGCCGCCACGGCCGTCAGGGTCGACAGGGCCGCCGCGAGTTCGATCGTGCCGCCGATGCCGTACTGTGGAAAGAGAACCCACGGCGTGAGCGCGGCCCCCAGGCAGGAACCGAGCGCGTTGATGCCGTAGAGCAGGCCGATCGGTCGTGCGAGGGCCGCGGCGTCGAGCGCGGCACTCCGGACCAACAACGGCAACGTCGCTCCCATCGGCACGGCCGGCAAGAAGATCGCCAGCCCGGCCAGCGCGCGAGCGAGAGCGACGTCGGCACCGATCATCGTCGGCAGCCACTCGACGAGCAACGTCGAACTCCCCCAGGCATACGCTGCGATCAACGCTTCGCAGAGGCAGAAGCCGAGCCATGCGCCACGGCGCGAAAAGTTCAAACTCAGTCGTCCGCCGAGGAGCCCGCCGACGCCGAGTCCGCCGAGAAAACCTGCCACGGAGAGCGCGACTGCGCCGGTGGTTCCGCCGGTCGAGAACGTCAGCAATCGCTGCCACGAGACCTGATACAAAGCCGCCGCAAACCCGCTGACGGCAAAGAGCGCGATGCTCAGGCGCAGCGATGAGGCAGGTCGTGCAGCTACGACGGGACGACGCGCAACGACGGCGGAGCGACGCGACATGGCGACCTCGGCGCAACGAATCAGGGTCGATTGACCGGAGCGAAGTGACTACGAAGAGTGCATCTTGCGAGCGATTGCGAGACGCTTCAAGAGCGACAGCTTGTCGCGGCGCGAGGCTAGCCGGTTTTGCGCGTCGGGCGTGGCGTCGATTCGACGCGGCGCGTCGGGGCGGCGAGCGGCGCGCTCCCCTGCCCTGTCGTCGTGGCGATGTCGTCGCCGAACAGGCGGCGGACGAGACGCGGATCCACGAACGAAATGAGGGCGATCGGCATGACGAGGCCGAACGTCATCAGCCCCATGCCGATGCCGATTCCCAAGTGGAGCGGCAGCGCGACGAACAGCGTGATCGGTCGCAGCAACCGGATCCAAACCAGCACGCAGAAGAACAATTCCCAATAGGCCGTCAGTTGCGTGAGGGCGGCCGTCAGCGTCGGATAGTCGGCGAGCCAGGTGAGATCTACGGTTTGATATTCGAGATTCGCGGCCGCTCCCCAGAGGGCGTCGCCGTGCCACCACGAATCGCCTTGCAGCTTGCCGAGACCGGCGAAGAAGTAGATGACGCACATATGCACCTGCGTCAGGCGGATCGCCACGTTGGCGGCGATCGACGGCGCATGCGGCGGCAGCGTATCTAGCAACGGTGACTGCGATCGGTCGCGCTCCCCTGCCCTGCGTGCGGCCAGCCAACGATCGAGCGAATAAGCCCCGCCGCACGGCGCGAGCATCAGGTACGTCGCCAGCATCGTGTTGATCTGGTCGAGTCCGAACAGCGCGCCGGGCGTCCGATGCACATACGACAGCGCGATGACGAACGTCAGGATCGACGTGACGCGCGTGAACAGACCGAGCGTGAACATCGCGAGCACGACGAGCCCGACGATGTGCAAGGCCCAGAGCGCGCTCGACGACTCGACGTACCATAGATAGCTGAACGCCCAGGGATACGAGTCGCCGTAAAAACCTTTCGCCGCCTCGACGGGGATGAACCCCTGCGCTCCCAAGAACGCATCGAGTTCCAAGGTCCAGACCAGATGCGTGTAGAAAAGCATCGCGCCGGCACAGATGCGCATCAGTGCGATCGTCGCGACGTCGGTCGGCGTGAACCAGAATTGATTCCAACCGGCGACGGCGGCGCGCGACAGTTGGCGAAGGTAATCGACGACGAAGTTCACGAGCGCGACTCCGGCGTGTAGCTGAGCAGCAAGCGATCGCGATACGACTCGGGACTGTCGAGCTTGCGGCCGACGCGGTTGAAGTCTTCGATCGACGGCAGCAAGTGCTTGCGGTAGTAGATGTCGACCCGCGTCGCGTTATGTTTGCGAGCCAAGTAGTCGGCCATCGCGCGAACGTACGTCGCCGTGTGCGGCGGACCGCTCGCGGCGGTCGGCAACGCTTCGCCCGGCGGAGTCGGCGGCGCGGCAGGTTGCGGAGTCGGCCCGGCGACGCTGCGAGGTAGCGTTTCCGTCGGCAACGTTTCCGTCGACGAAGGTCCGGGCGGCCACGCCCACTCAGGCGCGAAATCGTTGATGAACTCGGTCAGCATGAAGTGGCGGTGATACAACAGCCGCGGCCAATGACCGACGCGATCGGGAAAAATCTGCTCCGGTCGATTCACGCGCTTCGTGCCGTCGGCGAAGTACAGGTCGTAGCGCACCAAGTGGCTGTTGCCGGGGTTCGGCGCGAAGAACTTGTAGGCGTGATTGAGATCGAGGGCCGTCATGTACGGCAGATAGACCTCTTTCAACTTCGCGCCCAACACGGAGTCGCCCCCTTCGAAGCGCGGCGGCGTCGAGAGGGGCGCGACCATCACGCCGACCAGATGCCACGCGATCGCCAAGCTCGCGGCCGCGCGCAGCCACGGACTCCAAGCGACGGCAGGCGGCGGAGCGGCGACGAGGCTCATGGGACGGGATCGCGCGAGAGGCGAAGAGGAACGACTCTCTTCGTTTATCGACGATCGAACACTTCGGCGGCGAGCCGGCCGAGTGGGGAATGGGGAATGGGGAATGGGGAATGTTTGACGGTTGGCGCTCCCCTGCCCTGTTGTTCGTCGCCGGCTGTGCAAGACCGCGACCGCCGGTCGCGGCTTTATGCATGCGGGCGCAAGAAAAAACCCTCGCCGAGAACTGAATCTCGGCGAGGGTCGAAAGTAGCGGTCGTGACGATCGCGGGAAGTCGGCCGGGGTGCCGGCTCGGCGCGGCGTACGGCGATGTTACTTGCTGGCAACCAGGCTGGCGTTGCCGACGTTGAATTCCAATTCCTTGTTGCTGCCGCCGACCAGGGTCAGCGACTCTTCGTGGCTGAGGGTCTCGCCGTTGCGCGTCACTTCGACGCGGACGACGTAGTCGCTCCACTCTTGGCCCGGAGCGAGCTTCGTGGTGGCGAACTCGCGAACTTCACCGGCGGCCTTGGTTTCTTGGCCGGCGATGAAGACCTTGGCGTCGGCCGGAACACGCAGCGTCAGCTTCGTCTTCGACGGTTGAGCGGCGGTCTTGGCCGGAGCGGCGTCACCGGCGTCGTTGGCGACGTCGCTGAAACCGAACTCCACTTGAGCCGATTGACCGGCTTGCAGTTGGACGAGTTTGGTCTCGACGACCTTCTCGCCGTTGCGGACGACTTCGGCCGTCAGTTCGTAGGTGTAGTTCTTACCGGCTTCGAGACCGGCCGAGACGAAGCGACGTTCGTTGCCCGTGCTCTTGGTTTCGTAGTTGTTGACCAGGACCTTGGCATCGGCCGGGACGACGACGTTCAGCACGGCGGCGTCTTTTTCAACCGGCAGAGCGGCGCCCTTCGGAGCCGTTCCCATCGGAGCGGCCGGAGCCGTGCCCATCGGAGCTGCCGGGACTTCTTGATAGTTACCGCCGTGTTGCATCGAACCGCCCCAGCTGCCGCCCGACGAACCGCCGGAGTAGCCGCCCGAGCTTCCGCCCGACGATCCACCGCTCGAACCGTAGCTGTAGCCGCTGCTGCCGCCGGACGATCCGCCCGAACTGCCGCCCGACGAACCACCGGAGCTGCCGCCGTAGCCGTGATGACGACGGAACAAGCCGCCGAAGTGATGCCGGCCGCCGCTGCTGCCGCCCGACGAGCCGTAGCTGTAACCGCTGCTGCCGCCCGACGAACCGCCGGAGCTGCCCCAGCCGCCGTATGAGTAGCCGCTGCTGCCGCCGCTCGAACCGCCCGACGAGCCGCCGTAGGTGTAACCGCTGCTGCCGCCCGACGATCCGCCCGAGCTGCCGCCCCAACCGAAGGCATCGGCCCGCGAGAGATCGACGACCAAGCTAGCAGCCGCCATCGCAGCCGCCGACAGATGTTTCTTCCAGTTGTTCCAGCCAGCCATGTCTCGAGCTCCTATTGGGGATTTGGGATATTTGCAGATGGTATTTCCGCCAAACATACCAACAGTAGCACGCGATTCAACAAAGATAGACGTGACCGACAGAAGTCCAAGTTAGTCAGGAATAGTGAAGACTTCCGTTATTGCTGAGGAAAATGACTGGTTTTGTCTATTGGATTGGGCGCCTGGCGCTAGACTGTCGGAGTGACTCGAATTGGGCTGATTTACCGGACGGAAC
>CAMCTH010000444.1 GCA_945877965.1 Planctomicrobium piriforme
AAACCTTCGCCGTTTCGAACAACTCGATCGTCCGGTTGCCGACGGCCTCGTTGTCGCGGCGGGCTTTCAACAAGCTCGGCACCAGCGAGCGACGGAGTTTGTCGGCCCGTTCGAGGATCGGCATCTGCGTCGCCAGCGGGGCGGCATCGGTCCAAGGCGAAAACGACGACGAGAGCGATTCGTCGACGACCGAGATCGTCAGCGCCTCGTCGAAACCGCACGCCGTCAATGTGCTGCGAACCTTCGCGAGGACGCGATCTTCCTCGGTCCGGGCCGACGCCGACATCGGCACGCTGACGTCTTCCGGAATCTTGTCGTAGCCGTAAATGCGAGCCGCTTCTTCGATTAGATCGATCTCACGCTCCAAATCGCGCCGCCACGAAGGCGGAATAACTTCGATCAACTCTTTTTCTACTCGAACTTGTTTATTACCGAGGCTAAACAAGATTTGGCGCACGATCTCGGCAGGAATGTCGATGCCTAGAATCCGTTTTAGCTGTGCAAAACGGAGCGTGATCGACTTACCCAGTGACGATTTTCCGCGAAGCTCGCGCGAGTCGACGTCGATTACGCCGTCGGCGAGTTCACCGCCGCAGAGTTCGAGAATCAATTCGCAGCAGCGGCGGCTCGCCCAATCGATCCCTTCGGGATCGACGCCGCGCTCGAAGCGATAGGACGAATCGCTGCGGAGGGCGAGCTTGCGCGATGCAATCCGGACGGAAAGCGGGTAGAAGTCGGCGCTTTCGATCAGCAGTTCGGTCGTCGAGTTCGAAACCTCCGTGTCGGCGCCCCCCATGACGCCGGCCAACGCGATGGGGCGTTCGGCGTCGGCGATGACGCACATGCCGGCCGCCAGGTCGTACGACTTGTGATTGATCGCGGCGAACTTTTCGCCCGGCTTCGCATCGCGGACGATGATCTTGCGCCCCGCAAGCTTCGCCAAGTCGAAGGCGTGCAGCGGTTGGCCGCACTCCATCAACACGTAGTTCGTAATGTCGACGACGTTATTGATGCAGGCGATGCCGACGGTCGTGAGTCGCTTCTGCAGCCACGCCGGGCTCGGCCCGACTTTAACGCCGCGGATCACCCGGGCCGTGTAACGCGGGCAGAGCTTCGGGCTATCGACCTGCACCTGCGCCAAGTCGGCGACTTTCGCGGCAGCGACTTTCGGCGCGGCCGCGGGCAACTTCAACTCCGAGCCGAACAGAACCGCCGCTTCGCGCGCGAGGCCGATGTGGCCGAGGCAATCGGGACGGTTGCTCGTGATCTCGAGATCGACGCAGACGTCGCCGCCGACGGACGTCGTGCTCTCGTGATTGAAGCCGGCCATCATCATCCGCAACGCGAACTCATCGGGCGAGACGGTGAGCGGGACGAGGGATTTGAGCCAGTCGTAGGAAAGCAACATGGGAAATGCTAATTGCTAAATGATAAGTGATAAATGAGAAGAGTAGATGCACGGCCTCTGTCGATCGGCCGTTCGTCATTTAGCATTTAGCACTTATCATTTAGAATTGTTCTAAGAATCGCACGTCGTTTTTGTTAAATTAGCGGATGTCGGTGACTTGGTGGCGGCGGGCGCAGACGCGCTCGACGCCGAGGCCGAAGGCGAAGCCCGAGACTTCGTCGGGATCATAACCGACGGCTCGCAGGACGTTCGGATCGACCATCCCCGCGCCGCCCATTTCGATCCAGCGGTCGTTCCACTGCATGTCCACCTCGACGCTCGGTTCGGTGAACGGGAAGAACGACGGGCGGAAACGGATGTGGACTTCGCCGCCGAAGTAGCTGCTCGCGAACATGCGGAGCGTGCTCTTCAAGTCGGCCATGGTCACATGCTTGTCGATCAGCAGACCTTCGATCTGATGGAACATCGGATAATGCGTGGCGTCGGCCGTGTCGGGCCGATAGACGCGGCCGAGCGAAATGATTCGGACCGGCGGCTTTTTGTTTTCCATCACCCGGATTTGGACCGTGCTCGTCTGACTACGCAGCAGCATCGGCGCACCGGAGATTTTTTCCGCCGTCGCGAGATAGAAGTTTTCCAGCGGATCGCGGGCTGGGTGCGCCTGCGGGATGTTCAGCGCTTCGAAGTTGTGGCGTTCGTCTTCGATCTCGGGACCGTGCGCGACGCTGAAGCCGAGGCGACCCATGATCTCTTTGAGATCTTCGATCGTCTGCGTTAGCGGATGCAAGTGGCCGATTCGCGGGCGACGGCCGGGTTGCGTGGGATCGAACGGCGGGCCGGCGGCGACCGGAGCGTCGCTCGCGTCGAGCCGCGTTTGGGCTTCGGCGAAGGCCGCTTCGATCGCTTGCTTGACCTCGTTGAACCGCTTACCGGCGGCCGGCTTGTCGTCTTTGCCGACGGTGCCGAGCCCCTTCTGCGCGTCCTTGAGTTTGCCGCTCTTCGCGCCGAGGAATTCGACGCGGGCTGCTTCGAGCGCAGCAGCGTCGGCAGCCGAGGCAAAGGTTTGCGCAGCAGCCGACGCCAGGGCATCGAGTTCGGCAATGAAAACGGAAAGCGACATGGGTTGAGAGTGGGGGACGAGGAAAGCGGGACAGCGGGAGACTAAGAGCGAGCGTTTATCTCCCCCTCTCCCGCTCTCCCCATCTCCCACTCTGCATGTGCTTTAGCCGAGGGCGTTCTTGACGATCGCGAACACGGCGTCGAAGCCGGCCGGATCGTGGATCGCCATTTCCGACAGCGTCTTGCGATCGAGTTCGATGTTCGCCTTGACCAGCCCGGCGATGAACTGGCTGTAGCGCAGTCCACGTTCGCGGCTGGCGGCGTTCAGACGGGTGATCCAGAGAGCGCGGATCGTGCGGCGCTTCGTCTTACGATCGCGGAACGCATAGACGCCGGCGCGGACCAGCGTTTCCTTGGCCGAACGGAACATCTTGCGACGGCCGCCGACGAAACCCTTGACCTTCTTCCGCAAACGCTTCTTAGCTTGGGTGCGAGCCGCACCCTTCATCGTACGCATAGCACTAAATTCCTTACTTCAACAACCTCTTCGACCTGAACGAACACAAGGCCCTGCGAGGTCGAGAAATGAATCCCGCAACACAGCGTTTACGCCTGCCCGGTTCGCATAAACGACGTCGGCTGCATCTCCGTGAAGAGACCGCCGCCTCGTGCGTTGCGGGCCGAAACGGCCCGCCGCGACTTACTTCTTAGGCGACGGATTAATATCCGTTGCCGCACAGCAGGCGGGCGATCCGCTTCGACTCGCTCTTGGTCGTGCCCGAAGTGCCGCGCAGTTTGCGCTTGCGCTTCGACGACATTCGCGAGGCCAAGTGGCTCGTTCCGGCGCTGCGATGCATCGCGATCCCCGTGGCCGACAAACGGAAACGCTTCTTGGTACCCTTGTGGGTCTTCATCTTCGGCATAGGTCACACTCGTCGGTTCAAACAGGTTACGCGGCAGTCCTTGGGAAGCCCCCCATTATAAAGCTCGAAACCGGCGTGGGAAGGGCATTCGGAGAACTCGGACGCTATTGTTCCGATCCCTTCCTTGTCGACGCTTGGGTCGCTGTAACTGCGGCAAAATTAGGTTGTTTCTTCGGGCCGGACGGCGATATTTTGGGGAGACCGCCTGCCGCTCCCCCCTCCTCAACCCCGCCCTGCCCGGAGTCTGCCATGCTTTCGCGTCGTCTATTTTGGGTCCTGGCCGTCGCTACGGCATTCAGTCCGGCAGTGGTGCTAAGCTTGCCCCTTTCGCCGCAACTCTCGGACAGCGCCACGACGAACTGGCCCCGCTGGCGTGGACCGGCCGAGAACGGGCACACGCCCGACAAGAATTTGCCGACGACCTGGACCGATGCCGACTTGGCCTGGAAGACCGCCCTGCCGGGACTCGGCCAATCGTCGCCGATCGTCTGGGGCGACCGCATCTTTCTGACCGCCGCGCTGGAAGAGGGCAAGCAGCGCGTCGTCTTCTGCATCGATCGCAAGGACGGCAAGTTGCTGTGGAAGCAGACGGCCTGGACCGGCGAGCCGGAGAAGGTCCACATCATGAACGGCTGGGCCTCGCCCAGTTGCACGACCGACGGCGAAGTGGTGATCGCGTTCTTCGGCCGCGGCGGCTTGCATGCGTACTCGGTCGACGGCAAGCATCTCTGGACGCGCGATCTTGGCGCGTTCGAAAGTCCGTGGGGCGTGTCGGCCTGTCCGATTTTGGTCGACGATCTCGTCATTCAAAACTGCGATGCCGACAAGGACGCGTACATCACCGCGCTGAACAAGAAGACCGGCGCCGAAGTCTGGCGCACGAAGCGCCGCGATCATCGCGGTTGGAGCACGCCGATCGTCGTGAACCTCGACGGCCGGCGCGAGTTGGTCGTCAACGGTCACGAAGGGGCGCAGGCGTATGACCCCGCGACGGGGCGCGACTTGTGGTTCTGCAAAGGGTTCGCCGGGCGCGGTGAACCGACCGTCACGCCGGCCGGCGACGTGCTGTGCGTGGCGAACGGCCTGTCGGGCGATTTCTATTCCGTGCGACCCGGCGGCAACGGCGACGTCACGCAAACGCACATGGCCTGGCACACGCCGCGCAAGGGGGGCCGCGATTGTCCGTCGCCGATCGTCGTCGGCAAGTACATCATCGTCTGCGACATGGCCGGCATCGCCACCTGCTATAACGCGGCCGA
>CAMCTH010000445.1 GCA_945877965.1 Planctomicrobium piriforme
CACCTTACTTCAGCTTCGCGATCGTCTCCGCCAGCTTGCGGCCGATGGCGATCGCGCCGGCTTGCTTCCCTGCATCCTTCAGCGAGCCGTCGAGCGCGAACGCTTCGTGCGCTTGGGCGATCACGATCTGGTCCGGGATGACGAGGACCTGAATATTGCCGAGCAGCATCCGCAACGGCACGAGTCCGCGCAATCCGCCGAACCCGCCGGGGCTGGCTGCGATCAACGCCGCCGTCTTGCCGACGTAGGCCGACAGCGGCTTCTCCCCCGGCGCGGAGCGCGAGACCCAGTCGATCGCGTTCTTCAGGACGGCCGAGAAGCCGCTGTTGTACTCGGGGGACGAGATCAGCAGTCCGTCGTGTTCGAGGAACAGCTGCTTCAACTTCTTGCCGTTCTCAGGCATCCCCTGCTCGCGCTCGCAATCTTCATCGAACAGCGGCAGCGGGTAGTCGGCCAGGTCGATCAACGTCACGTCGGCCCCGGCGTCGCGGGCCCCTTGCGCCGCAATCGCGACGAGCTTCTTGTTGTACGAATCTTTGCGAAGACTACCGGCAAAGGCGAGGATCCGAGGCTTCGTGCTCATGGTCGTGGGCTTTCGTTTTTAATGAGAGCGTCAATGAGGAGAGAGCTCACGCAAAGGCGCTAAGGCGCGAAGGGGGAATGGATTTGTCTTTAATCTTCTTTCCCTCTTCTTTGCGTCTTCGCGCCTTTGCGTGAGATTCGGAATTTCGAACTCAAGCCAAATCAAACAACAGCAACTCCGCTTGTTCAATTCCACGGACCGTCAGTTGTTCGACTTCGGTCAACGCCGCGCCGTCGCCGGCTGTGAGTTGCGCGCCGTCGAGATCGATCGTACCGCGTAACACTTGCAACCACATCCCGCGCTGCGGGCGCACGGTGTGGGTCAACACGTTTCCCGGCGACAGGTGTGCATTGTACAACTCGGCATCGGTGCGAATCGGCAGCGCCCCGTCGCGACCGTCGGGGGCCGCGATGAGTTGCCATTGATTTACTGCGCCAGCCGGATCGAACCGCTTCTGCGCGTAGTCGGGCGTCAGCCCCTTTTTCTCGGGGAAGAGCCAGATTTGGTACAGATGCGTCGCTTCGTCTTTGGACGGGTTGAACTCGCTGTGCAGAATGCCGGTGCCGGCCGACATCCATTGCCATTCGCCCGGCGTGAGGACTTCGCCGTTCCCCATGCTGTCGCGATGTTCGAGTTTCCCTTCCAGCACATGCGTGACGATCTCCATGTCGCGATGCGGATGGGTATCAAAGCCGCCGCCGGCCGCGACGCGATCTTCGTTCATCACGCGGAGCGAACGGAAATGCATGTGCTGCGGATCGTTATACGAAGCGAACGAGAACGTATGCCGAGCGTTGAGCCAGCCGTGGTCGGCATGGCCTCGGTCGTTACGATTGCGAATCCGGATCATGGTAGGTTCCTTAGTCTTATAAGTGTGTGAGCGATAAGGTTGATGTATCAACTAAACAGTGTGAAGTTGAAATCAGCCGTCGTCCGTACCGGCGCTCCGCAGCTTCTCCAGCAGGCGCGACAGTTCGGTGAGTTCGCTCTTGGTCATGTGGCCGGCGAGGTTGCGATGCAACTGCCGGATCGGTTCGTCAATTTGCGCGAGCAGCTTCAACGCCTTGTCGGTCGCGGCGATGTACACGACTCGCCGATCCTGTTCGCAGCGCTTCCGCGTCACGAAGCCGGCCTCTTCAAGTCGGTCGATCAGCCCGGTGATGGCCGGCACGGCGGTGAGCATCCGCGAGCCGATTTCGAGAATCGGCAACGGCTCCGCTTCGCCGCGCAGGATCCGCAGGATGTTGTACTGCGGCCCGGTGAGGCCGTACTCGCGGAACAATCGCTTGAACTGAATGTCGAGCCGATCGGTCGTGCGGAACAAGTTCAACACGGCTTCCTCCTCCGGCAGTTCGAAGGGGCGCTTCTTCTTGAGTTCTGTGCGTAGCTTGGAGGCGGACATCGGCACGTCTCGGCGAAGGACTCGTTACGAATAATACATTATACATAAACTATCGTCGTGTCAAGTGTGTGAAAATGAGGCGATTTAGCGAGGTTTTGAAGGGTGCGACCTTTTAGCCCCCGTCGATAGCCGTGTCAGCGGCGTAAGCCGGGGGCCGTGCTGCCGACGAAATAAGATGGTGCGATGATGGTGTGATGCGAGCGCCCGTCTCCCCCGGCGTACGCGACTGCGTCGCTATCGCCGGGGGCTAACCGTTGTAAGTTTGCCAGCACTGCCGGCACTTGGTTCCGCCTGTTCTCGATTTGGCAACCCGGGTAGAATCGCCCCCCTTCACCGGCACGGATGCCCGGCAGTGTGATGGTGCGCATGAAGATCGCTCTCAATATCGAATGGATCGGCGCTCGCCGCGGAGGCGCGGAGAAATACGCCGGCACCGTTGCGCGCGGATTGCTCGACGCCGGACATGAAGTCCATCTGCTCGTCCGCGGCGTCGACGAAGGGGAAGTCCCGTCGTCGGTCGTCGTGCATGAACTGCTCGTCGCCGGCCGTTCGATCTTCGGCTTTGGGCGTCGCCCGACGTATCGCTTTGCCGCCGCCAGCGAGCGCGTGCTGCGACGCGAATCGTTCGACCTCGTGATCGGCTTCAACAAAACCTGGCGGCAGGATGCGTACCTCGCCGTTGCCGGTGCCGCGCCGGCCTCGAATGATTTTTCGCTCCGCCGATTTCGTAATCCGTGGCAACGAAAACTCCATCAGCTCGGCAAGTTGCTCAGTCCGCGGCAATGGTTGTTTCGCCGGATCGAACGGAAGCAATTCGTCGATCGTCGACCGCACGTCGTCGCTCCGAGCTACATGAGTGCCCGGCACTTTCACGAATATCACGGGCTCCCTTCGAATCAAGTGTCGGTCGTGTACAACGGCCTCGACGTCGAACGGGCCGACATCGATCGGACGACGGCCCGGGCCGAGTTCCGCAAGGAGCATCGTCTGGCGGACGATGCGATCGCGATTCTGTTCACCGCGCGGAACTACGCCTTGAAGGGTTTGGAACCGCTGCTGGAAGCGTTCGCCGCGATCGCGCCGACTCGCCCACAGGCCCGGCTGATTGTTTGCGGCAGCCAGCGCGAGAAGGCGTATCGCAAGCAGGCAGCGCGGCTCGGCATTGCCGATCGCGTGCAGTTTTTGGGCTTCGTCGACGACGTTCGCCCCGGCTTTGCGGGCTGCGATCTGTTCGCATTTCCAACGTTTTATGATCCGTGCAGCTTGGTCGTCCCGGAGGCGTTGCATGCTGGATTGCCGGTGCTGACGAGCGGTTGTAACGGTGCGGCCGAGTTGCTCGACGAAGGGAAAACCGGCTTCGTGATCGCCGATCCTTGGGACGTCGCCGGCTGGTCGCGGCGACTCGCGCAGTTGATCGACGACGGCGCGTTGCGAGCCAAGATGAGCGTCGCCGCGCAAGCGGCGGCCAAGCGAATGACGATGGACGTCCGGATGCGCGAACTGTTGCAAGTGCTCGAACGGTTGCCACGAAGCGAGATCTCGTCCATCGCCCTGCCGACCGCCGCCGACTTGCGGAGGGAAGCGGCATGACGACTTCGCTCGCAGGCAAACGAGTTCTCATCACCGGAGCGGGCGGCTTCATCGGCAGCCATCTCACGGAGCAAGCGGTCGCCGCCGGGGCGAAAGTCCGCGCGATCGTCCACTACAACGGTCGCGGCGATCTCGGACATTTGACGCAGCTTGATGCGGCGGCCCGCGACGCGGTTGAGATCGTCTCGTCCGACGTTCGCGATCGGACGGCGATGAAGCAAGCGGTCGAAGGGTGCGACGTCGTGCTGCATCTGGCGGCGCTGATCGGCATTCCGTACAGCTACCGCGCTCCGCAGAGCTCCGTCGACGTGAACATCGTCGGCACGTTGAACATCTTGGAAGCGTGTCGCGACGTCGGCGTCGCGCGGCTCGTACACACGTCGACCAGCGAGACGTACGGCACGGCGCAGTATGTGCCGATCGACGAGAAGCATCCGCTCCACGCGCAAAGTCCGTATGCCGCGACGAAGGTGGCGGCCGACCAACTGGCCTACAGCTACTTCGCGTCGTTTCAAACGCCGGTCGTCATCGTTCGGCCGTTCAACACCTACGGGCCGCGGCAAAGCATGCGGGCCGTCATTCCGACGATCATCGCTCAAGCCTTGGCCGGCGACCAACTGAAGCTCGGCAGCCTGACGCCGGTCCGCGATTTTTTATATGTCAAAGATACTGCCCGCGGGTTCTTGGCAGCGGCCACAGCGAACGAGTCAGTGCTCGGCGAGGTGCTGAACCTCGGGACGGGCGTCGGCGTGACGATCGGCGACGTCGTCGACCGCGTCGGCAAACGTTTGAACAAGCAACTGAAAGTAACGACGAACGACGACCGGCTGCGGCCCGAGAAGAGCGAAGTGTTGCAGCTGCTCTGTTCGGCCGAGAAGACGAAGCGACTGACCGGCTGGGAGCCGAAGGTCGACCTCGACGCAGGCTTGGCGGAGACGATTGCGTGGATTGACCAGCATCGCGACAAGTATCGGGCCGGCGAGTACGCCGTTTAGTTGACGGTTGACAGTAGGCAGTTGACAGAGTGGCACCGGGCGGATGAGTTGAGTACGACACGGTTTCAGG
>CAMCTH010000446.1 GCA_945877965.1 Planctomicrobium piriforme
GCATCGCTATTTGCCCGACGAAAGCGATGCGCACGACGCGCTGCAGGAGACGTTTTTGTCGATGTTCAAAGCGATCGGCCGATTCGCGGGCGATTCGACGTTGGCAACCTGGCTGCATCGGATCGCCGTGAATGCTGCGCTGATGAAACTCCGCCGTCGTCGCCGCAAGCCCGAACAATCGCTCGACGATCTGTTGCCGAAGTTCACGCTCGACGGTCATCGCGCCCAGCCGCGCGGCGCGTGGTCGAGCGTTCCCGACGAAGCGGCCCTCGGTCGTGAAACTCGCATGCTCGTCCGCGCGGCGATCGATCAATTGCCCGAGGGATACCGAACCGTGCTGCTGCTTCGCGACATCGAAGAACGGCCGACCGAAGAGGTCGCCGAGCTGCTGGAACTGACGCCGGCAAACGTCAAGACGCGGCTGCATCGCGCTCGGCAGGCGTTGCGCGAGTTGCTCGATCGGACTTATGGGGAGACGTCGACATGAGCGACCGCATCGACGGCACCGAATTGACCTGTCGCGAGATCTGCGACTTCGTCATGGCGTATCTCGACGGCGAATTGCCCGAGCGCGAACGGGCCGTGTTTGAAACGCATCTGCAGATCTGCCCCGAGTGCGTCTGCTACTTGCAGACCTATCAGGCGACGGTCCGCTTGGGGAAAGACGCGTGCGCCGACCCCAGCCCGCCGCCGGTTCCGGAACACTTGGTGAGCGCGATCTTAGCGGCGCGCAAGAAGCTGCCGCGCTGTTAACGCGGCAGATGGAAGACTTCGGTGCCACTGCTGGCTTGCCCAGCAGTGTCTGGTTTCGCTTCGCACTGCTGGACGAACCAGCAGTGGCACCCCAGATGCAGAAGCCGTTGTCGACTATTCCACCGCGGCGGCGAACGTGCCGAGGACGGCCGATTGCCAGCGAGCGCAACGGCGGGCCAATTGCCCGACCACTTCGACCACTTCTTGCACGTCGATCGGCTTGAGTAGGTAATCGCTCGCGCCCCACTCCAGGGCTTCGGTCAGTCGATCGAGCGACGAATGGCCCGTGATGAAGACGACCTGCGTCCAAGCGTTGCGCGACTTGGCCGCCTTCAGGAGTTGCAAGCCGTCGAGTCCCGGCATCTCGATGTCGGAGATCAGAATGTCGCAGCAGTGCGTTTTGATCCACGCCAGCGCGTGACGCGCGTCGGTCACGTTGTGCAAGTTGATCGCTTGGCTGAACTGTTGGTTCAGCATCACGTTCAACAGGCGCACGATGCTCGGATCGTCGTCGACGATCATCACGTTCAATTTGCGGGCCGAGATATCGGACATGGCGAGGGCTCTCTCTGCGAGTGCGATTGCGCGGTCGTGCGCCATCGGGAGCGCGAAACGAAGCTATCCAACTCTACGTCATAAACTTCGCCACGCCGACGACGGGATCGACCTTGACCTTTTTGCCGTCTATGTGGTCGATTGACTCGCCGGACCGCGAAAAATGCCGTCGGCGGAGAGGTGGAAAGCAACCATCTCCCCACTTGGCAGGGGCTTGTGACGCCGGGCCGTTTCGCGGCAACAGACTCTGCGGAGAGGGAATTCCGCACTGGGCAAGGCTGCCCGACAGGGAGTGGATGGTGGAGACCCGTACGACGCCGATCGCCATGTCGACCGACGAAGAACTTGCCGCGCTCGCCGCGCGCGAGGGCTCCGATGGTCCCGCATTCACGGCCCTCGTCGAACGTTATCGCCAGCGCGTCTGGAGCATTTGCTATCGCATCGTGAACAACGAGAGCGACGCTCATGACGCCGCGCAAGAGGTCTTCGTCAAGCTCTTCTTGCAGCGGGCCAAGTTCCGCGGCGAGTCGAAGTACAGCACTTGGGTCCACGGCATCGCCGTGCGGACCTGCCTGATGCAACGTCGCAGCGGCGGCCGTCGTCGCAAGCGCGAAGGATCGCCGACCGGCGCGGATCTCGACGCGCAACCGGCCGCACGTCCCGAAAACGCGCCCGGCGCGCAACTCGATCTGCTGCAGATGCTCGACCTGCTCGACGACGAAGATCGGGCTCTCATCTTGTTGAAGTATGCCGAAGGGTACGACTACGACGAGTTGGCCGCGATCTTTGAGCTGTCGATCAGCGCCTGCAAGATGCGGATCAGCCGGGCGCGCGAGAAGATTCAGGCCCGCTATGGGGAGAAGTCCGGCAGCTAGCACGGGCAGAAAGTTTTTTGTGACGGGCCGTCCGACGACGGCAACTTAGTTTACGACCACGCAGAACGGAAGCCGCAGCCATGTCCGTCGACCTGTTTGAACAACTGGCGAAACAAGAGGTTCCTCCGGTTCCGGAGAACCTCTCGAGCCGGGTACACGAGCGACTCAATCGAGCGCTGCTCGTGTTGCAGGTGACGGAGTTGCTGGTCCGCGTCTTGCCGTACTGTGCGTTCCTGTTTGCTCGGGCGGTGATCGCGATGATCACGTTCACCGCCTCCGGCCGTTATCCCATCGAACGCTCGTCGCGCTCGAGTGATAACGACCGCAGTTAAGTCTGAATGTTTCGGGGGCAGAGTCGAATAAGGAGGGAATCATGTTCGCTTTTGATATGTCTAACATCACCACGTGGAACGACGCGCTGAAGGCCAGCTTCATGCAGGCTTTCTCACAAATTACCGCCCTGGGGCCGAACGTCATTGCGATGATCGTCGTCCTGGTCGCCGGCTACTTTGTGGCGAAGGTTTTGGATCGGGCTATCGCGGCCTTGTGTCACTCGCTCGGTCTGCAATCGGCCGCCGAACGGACCGGCCTGAGCGACTCGATGAAGCAAGTCGGCATCGCCAGCAGCGTGCCGAACGTCGTCGGGCGGATCGTCTTCTGGCTGACGATGTGCATCTTCCTGTCGGCCGCGTTCCGCATTCTGAACCTCACCGGCGTCTCGGATGCCGTCGACGGTTTGGTCGCCTATGTGCCGAAGCTGCTGATCGCCACGGCGATCGTCGTCGTCGGGTTGCTCGTCGCCACGTTCATTCGCGGCGTCGTCGCCACCAGCGCCGACCGCGTCGGCATCAGCTATGCCGAGCACTTGGCCAACGGCTGCTATTACATCCTGGCCCTGATGACCTTCTTGGCCGCCGCCGAAAAGCTCGACATCAACTTCAAGCTCTTCGAACAGATGATCCTGATCGGCTTCTCAGCCCTCGCACTCGGCTTCGGTTTGGCGCTCGGCCTGGGCGGTAAGGAAGTGATGGGCGGGATCTTGGCCGGTTACTACACGCGGCAACGCTTGCAGAACGGCGACCATGTGACGATCGGCACGATGCACGGAATCGTCCGCGACGTCGGCCCGACGGCGACGACCGTCGAGACGTTCGAAGACGGCATGGCCAACCGCCACAGCGTCCCGAACGTGAAGATGATCAACGAAGCGGTCCGCTAATGCGAGTTGACGGTTGACGGACGACAGTTGACAGTGAAAGGCGAGCCGCGGGCGCAAGCCCACGGTCGGAAGACCCTAACCCTCGCGCATCGGCGTGGGGGACAAGATAACCCGCGAGCCGCCGGAATTGCCTCCGGCGGCTCGCGGCGTTTTATGCAGCCGCTTCTTTCCGAGCCGCGCACGTCAGTAAGCGGTTCTGTGAAGCGGCGATGGATCGTCGTGGCGGACGGGCGAAGAGGAAAGACCGCTTACGAACGTGCGCGGCTCCGAAAGAATCATTCCCGAACCGATTTCGCCGCCGTGAGTCTTGATCTTGCGGGTTGTCCGAAATTCACGCTGGGTTACACTGGTCCGATGGTCGAGAACGCGCCGGTCATCACGCTGCAACATAAGACGCTCACCGTCGAAGGCTACTCGCGCGCCGCCGTGCAGACGTACTGGCGGATTCCGGAGCTGAAAATCGGCTTCGATCTCGGGGCGAGCCCCTGGTCGTTCATGGGGACCGAGACCTGGTTCGTCACGCATACGCATCTCGATCACATCGCCGCCCTGCCCGTCTACGTGGCTCGGCGACGGATGATGAAGATGTCGCCGCCGACGATCTATCTCCCCGAGCACGCGCTCGAGTACGTCGACAAGCTGCTCAAGATTTTCACCCGGCTCGATCGTGGCCGACTCCCCTGCACGCTGATCGGCGTCAAGCCGGGCGACGAGTTGGAACTTTCTCGCGAACACGTCGTCACCGTCTCGCCGACCAAGCACACCGTGCCGAGCGTCGGCTTCGTCGTTTGGGAACGGCGGAAGAAGCTGAAGCCCGAGTATCTCAATCTGCCGGGCGACCAGATTCGCGATCTCAAGCAGAGCGGCGTCGAGATCACGGAAGAACGGCGGCTGCCGATCGTCGCGTACCTAGGCGATAGCGCGCCCGAGGGGCTGGATGATTGCCCGGCGATGTACGAGTCGCAGATCTTGATTACGGAGCTGACGTTCGTCGCGCCGAATCATCGCAAGGAAAAAATCCACAAGTTCGGCCATCTCCATCTCGACGACCTGCTGGCTCGCCGCGACAAGTTCAAGAACGAACTCATCATCGCCGGACACCTGAGCACGCGCTACGGCGTGAACCAGGTGAAGAAGATCGTCCAGCGCGCCTGCCCCGACATGTTCGACGGCCGCTTGCACTTGTGGCTGTAAGATCGTGATCGCTGCAGCAGAACCGCTTACTGACGTGGGCGGC
>CAMCTH010000447.1 GCA_945877965.1 Planctomicrobium piriforme
GTTACCTGGCCGCCGTGGCCGGCAAGGTCCTGCAAGTGCGGGCCGGCTACGCCAACGAAATCCATGTGCCGATTCCGGAAGGGCTGAAGGTCGTTTGCCCGGACCAGAACCACGTCGTCATCCAAGGCATCGACAAGCAGATGGTCGGCCAGTTCGCCGCCGAAGTCCGGTCGATTCGCAAGCCGGAACCGTACAAGGGCAAGGGCATTCGCTATGATGGCGAAGTCGTCCGTCGCAAGGCCGGTAAGGCCGTCACGAAGTAAGCTAATCAGCAAGTAAAGACAAAAGACAGCGCTAAGCAGTCGCTTCAGAATCGAAGGATAGGGCCGTGAGCCGACAAAAAATTCTCAACGCATCACGCAAGCGTCGCGGTTTCCGCGTTCGCAACCACATCAAGCGCGTTTCGACGCGCCCGCGGTTGAGCGTGTTCCGCAGCCGTTCGAACATCTACGTTCAAATCATCGACGACGAGTCGGGCAAGACGCTCGCTTCGGCCTCGTCGTTGGAGAAGGCGTTCAAGTCCGACAACAAGTACGGCGGTAACAAAGACGCGGCGAAGCTCATCGGCAAGTTGGCCGCCGAGCGGGCCGTAGCGGCCGGCGTGACGGAAGTCGCGTTTGATCGCGGCGATTACAAGTATCACGGGCGCGTGGCGGCCGTGGCCGAAGGGGCTCGCGAAGGCGGCCTCACGTTCTAAGCTCGGTCCACACCACCAACTACCCAACGAATCACGCAACTTTCGGGAGCGAATCACGTGTCTAGTGCAGAACGCGGCGATCGACGAGGCAAGCGCGACGGCGATCGCGGCGAACGTAAGGGCGAACTGATCGACAAGCTGGTCAAGATCCGCCGCTGTGCGTGCGTGGTCAAGGGCGGTCGTCGGTTCAGCTTCACTGCGATGGTCGTCGTCGGCGACGGCAAGGGCAAAGTCGGCTTCGGCTATGCCAAGGCCAACGAAGTGCCGCCGGCCGTCGAGAAGGCGACCCGCGAAGGGAGCCGCAACCTGAACGAAGTGAACCTGACCGGCAAGACGATCCCGCACCGGGTCAACGGTCGGTTCGGCGCCGCTCACGTCGTCATGCTTCCGGCCACGCCCGGTACCGGCATCATCGCCGGAGCCAGCGTTCGCGCCGTTTGCGAAGCGGTCGGCATTCACGACATTCTGACGAAGAGCTTCGGCTCGACGAATCCGCACAACTTGGTCAAGGCGACGCTCGACGCGCTGAAGCAACTCCGCTCGCGGCAAGAGATCGAACGTCTGCGAGGAGTTAGCTTGTCATGAATTTGCACGAAGTAAATCGCGGTATCCAGAAGCACAAGAAGAAGCAGCGCGTCGGTCGCGGCTCGGGCTCCGGCCACGGCAAGACCTCGGGTCGCGGTCACAAGGGCCAAGGCCAGTTGGCCGGTTGGACCATGCACGCGGCGTTCGAAGGCGGCCAGATGCCGTTGTACCGACGCATCCCGAAGCGCGGCTTCAACAACCAATGGGCCTTGCAGGTCAAGGTCGTCAACGTCGGCGACATCAACGAGTCGTTCGAGGCGGGGACGGAAGTCACCCCCGAATTGCTCGCCCAGGCGGTCAAGGGACGTTACGACGTGTTGAAGGTCCTCGGCGACGGCGACGTCACGAAGAAGTTCAAGATTTCGGCCCATCGCTTCAGCAAGTCGGCCGTGGAAAAGATCAAGGCTGCCGGCGGCGAGATCGTGATCCTGCCCGGCACCGCTCCGGTGGTTAAGGGTGTGAAGCGGGCCAAGCCGAAGACGGAAAAGAAGTAGTCGCCAGTCGTTTTTCGACGGGTGCTGCAGATAAAGAAGTCGGCCGGGGCCCGGTCGACTTCTGCCGCTTAAGGTGTCCTACGGTTCACCTTGTCCGCATTCGCCGTCTGTCGCATACTACCGACCGCTTGCGTAGGCCCGGGTCGGAACCGTTTGAGAAGCCGTTTCTTCTTAACGCCTCGGGAAACTCGCACAGCGCAGGACGGATCGCAACGCCATGTGGGAAAAGATTCGCGTCGTCTTTACGATCCCTGAACTCCGGCAGAAAATTCTGCTGACGTTGGGGCTTCTGGCGGTCTATCGCGTCGGCTTCTGGATTCCGATGCCGATCGTCGATCCCGAGCGGATGAAGAACTACTTCGAAGCGACCGCCAACGAAGGCCTGCAAAAGGTCCTCTCGCAAGTCGCCACGTTTAGCGGTTCGCAACTCAGCCAGGCCACGATCTTCGGCCTCGGCATTATGCCCTATATCTCGGCCTCGATTATCTTCCAGTTGCTCGCCAGCGTGTGGAAGCCGTTGGAAGAGTTGCAGAAGGAAGGCGAAGCCGGCCGCAAGAAGATTAATGAATATACTCGCTACGCAACCGTTTTGATCTGCTTGATTCAAAGCTGGTTCTACGTCCGGTTCCTCGTCGGCGATCCGTCGCAGGGATCGTCGCTCGTGCATCCGAGTTTCTTAGTCGACGGTGCGCTACCATTTCATTGGTATATGATCACCGTGCTGACGATGACCGCCGGCACGATCTTCCTGATGTGGCTCGGCGAGCAGATCGACGAGTTCGGCATCGGCAACGGCATCAGCTTGTTGATCATGGCCAACATCTTGGCCCGCATGCCCGACGCGTTGTTCAAGCTCTTCGGCCCGCTCTTCACCGGCGAGTTGCAACTCGGCGGCCAGACCGGCGTCGAGAAGTTGATTCTGCTGATCGGCCTGTTCGTCGGCGTCGTGTTCGGCGTGGTGTTCATCTACAAGGGTCAGCGACGCATTCCGATGCAGAGCGCCAAGCACGTTCGCGGTCGTCGCGTCTTCGGCGGCAATCGGAACTTCCTGCCGTTGCGGGTGAACCAGGCCGGCGTGATGCCGATCATCTTCGCCAGCAGCTTGCTTTTGTTCCCGGCGTTCTTCTTCGGTTGGCTCGCCCGGTCGTTCAACAACGACACGCTGCGGATGATCGAAGCGTCGATCTCGAGCAGCACCGCCTTCGTGCACAACTTCCTCTATGTTCTGTTGATCTACTTCTTCTGCTACTTCTGGACGGCCGTCACTTTCAATCCGAAAGACATGGCCGACAACCTGAAGGGTTGGGGATCGTTCATTCCAGGCTATCGGCCGGGTCGTCGGACTGCGGATTACTTGGAAAAGGTGATGACCCGCATCACGTACGTCGGGGCTGCGTTCTTGGCGGTCGTCGCCATCGCGCCGACGATCGTCTCGGCCTCGGCCACGATCGACCCGACTTTGGCCAGCTTCTACGGCGGTACGAGCTTGCTCATCGCCGTCAGCGTGGCGGTCGACTTGGTGCAGAAGATTGACAGTCACTTGGTCATGCGAAACTATAAGGGCCTCACGGAGTAACTCGGATCGGTCCGCTTGCGGCCCCTTGCTCGCCGGCGGAATCGGGGCGATGCGAATGAATCCCGCTCGCCGTCGTCGACCGTTGCCCCAGGATTTTTTCGATGCGTCTCATTTTTCTCGGTCCTCCCGGCGCCGGCAAAGGGACGCAATCCGAACGTCTGCTGCGATACCTGAGGATCCCGCACCTGTCGACCGGCGACATGCTGCGATCCGCGATCGCCGGACGAACTCCGGAAGGGGCGCGAGCGGAAGAGTACATGTCGTCCGGGCAGTTGGTGCCCGACCCGATCATTTTGGAATTGGTGGCGGCGCGGTTGGAAAAACCTGATTGCATGTCCGGGGCGCTGTTCGACGGCTTCCCGCGAACGCTCGGTCAGGCTCAGGCGCTCGACGATTACTTACAACAACACGGCCGCCCGCTCGACTTGGTTCTTGAGTTGCGGGTGCCCGACGAAGCGGTCATTAAGCGGCTGAGCGGCCGCGGCCGGACCGACGATCGCCCCGAGGTGATCGCGCAACGATTGAAAGCGTACTGGTCGCAAACACGACCGCTGACGGACTATTATTCGCAACGTGGGTTGCTGGAGACGATCGACGGGATCGGCTCGCCGGATGAAGTGTTTGATCGGATCAAGCGTGCGGTCGACAAGCGACAATCGTCGCGGACGAAGCGACCGCTGCCGCCGACGAACTAACCCACGTTGAATGGAAAGCGAGCTGCGAAGTGCTAACCCTACGATCGCCGAGAGAGATCGGCCTGATGCGCCAAGCCGGCTTGGCCGTTTGGGGCGCGCACCAAGTGGCGGCCAAGTTGGTCAAGCCGGGCGTGACGACCGGCGAAATCGACGCCGCGATTGAAAAGTTTTTCGACGAGCAAGGGGCCGTGCCGCTCTTCAAGGGCGTCCCCGGCAAAGTGCCGTTCCCGGCGGTCACCTGCATTTCGGTCAACGAAGAAGTCGTCCACGGCATCCCCGGCCCGCGCAAGCTGAAGGAAGGGGACGTCGTCAGCGTCGACACCGGTTGCCGACTGAACGGTTGGTGCGGCGACTCGGCGATCACGCACGGCGTCGGCAAGATTGACGCAGAGTCGCAGAAGCTGCTCGACGTCACGCGCGGCACGCTTGAACTCGCGATCGAGATGATGTTCGTGAAGTCGAAGTGGAGTGAAGTGGCGGCGGAGATGGAACGGTACGTGAAGGACTCCGGCTTTTACGTCGTCGAGTCGTTCGTCGGCCACGGCATCGGCCGCGAGATGCATGAAGAACCGCAGGTGCCGATCTTCCTCA
>CAMCTH010000448.1 GCA_945877965.1 Planctomicrobium piriforme
GCACGCAGCTTGCTTAGCTTATCGAGTCAACGACGAGGAGGTGTCGCGTGCTAAACGAAATGTTCTCGTCGTCGACGATCCCGGTCCTCGAGCAGTGGGTGAACTTTGCACAATCGCGTCACAACATCTTGGCGACTAACGTCGCGAACATCGACGTTCCCGGCTATAAGACCCGCGATCTTTCGGTCGAGCAGTTCCAAGAGAAGCTGCAAGACGCGATCGAAACCAAGGCCGACGACGGCAGCTTGTCGCCGACCGGCAGCCGAATCGGCGTCGATCCGTTCGGCAAAGTGAAGCGTGAGTTGAACGGCATTTTGTATCACGATCAAAGCAACGTCGGGCTGGAACAACAAGTGGCCGAGATCACGAAGAACCATCTGCAACACAACCTCGCCTTGTCGCTGCTCAACAGTCAGTTTCGCGTCCTACAGTCGGCCGTTTCGGAACGAGCTTAACTCGCTAGATCACAGAACAACGGATAAGCGGAGAACCTCGCCATGTTTGCATCTCTCGACATTAGCACCAGCGCCTTGGTTGCGCAACGGATGCGGCTCAACACCTTGTCGAGCAACATCGCCAACATGTCGACGACCCGCAACGAGGCGGGCGAGTCGCAACCATATCAACCGCGATTCGTTTCGTTTCAAACCGACCCCACACTCGGCGGCGGGCCGGGTGCGGCCGGCGTGAAGGTCGATCAGATCGGCATCGAAGAAATGGACCCGATCTGGAAGTATCAGCCGGGCCACCAAGATGCAATCAAGGACGGCAACCGCGCCGGCTGGGTCGCGTATCCGCGGATCAACCTGATGCAAGAATTCACCGACGCCGTCGAGACGACGCGGGCGTACGAAGCCAACGTCGGTGTGATTGAAATCAGCAAAGACATTACGAACCAAACGCTCAAGATTCTCGGTTAAAGCTCGAAGCCTGCGACTAACGCAAGGACGTACGGATGTCGTTCTCGATCAACAACCTGCCTGCCGGACTCGGCGCGATACCGCTGCCGCCAAGTCCCGGCGCGCTCGGAGCCGGTGGGAATCTCCCCGGTGCGGGCGATGCCGCCGGTGCGCAAGGCTCGTCGTTTCAAGACTTCCTGCTGAAGTCGCTCGATCAAGTGAACAGCATGCAGCAAGAGGCGAACCAAGCGATCGAAACGATGGCGGTCGGCGGCGAAGTCAATCCGGCCGAGGTGCTGACGGCGGTGCAAAAAGCCGACCTCGCGTTTCGGTTGACCATGCAGATTCGCAACAAGTTGGTCCAGGCTTACCAAGACGTACAAAACATTCGAATCTAGGGGTTCATGGTTCTGGGTTCAAGGTTCAGGGTTATCGGCCCTCTCCTTCGCCTGATCCATAAAACCCTGAACCCTTAACCCTGAACTTCGAACCAAAAAAACCATGGACGTGATGAACCGCTTAGTCGCTCAGCTGAACGACCTGTTCAAGTCGATGAGTCCCGGTGCGCGGATCACGGCGGGCCTACTGCTCGTCGCGGTCGTCGTCAGCTTGGGCTACTTGTTCAACGTGCAATCGGCCGGGGCCGACGCGTACCTGCTGAACGGACAGTCATTCACGTCGGACGAAATGTCGACGATGGAAGCGGCCTTCGGCAAAGCCGGGCTAAGCGACTACACGATCGACGGCGGCCGGATTCGCATTTCGAAGTCGCGGCAAGCGGCTTATCTCGCCGCGCTGGCCGACGACGGGGCGCTCCCGGCTCGCTTCGGCGACTACATGACCGCGGCCGCCGACGCCTCGAACCCGCTCATCGGCCGGACCGAACGCGACGCGATGATGAAGATTGCCAAGCAAAACGAACTGCAACTGGTGCTCCGTTCGATGCAAGGGATCGAAACGGCGGCCGTGCATTACGACACGCAAAAGTCGCCGGGCTTCGGCCGGCCGGCCGTCACGACCGCCTCGGTCAGCGTGAAGACGCGCGGCTCGCAACCGCTGCCGGAATCGCAAGTGCCGATGATCCGCTCGCTCGTCGCCGCGGCGATCGCCGGATTGCAGCCCGATAGCGTGACGGTCATCGACTTGAAGGGGGGCCGAGCCTACGCCGCCGGCACTTCGAGCGGCATCGGCAGCGCGCTCGACGATCCGTACCTGAGCCGGATGCGCGAGTATCAACATCTCACGGAAGCCAAGATTCGCGATGCTCTGTCGCACGTTCCCGGCGTGACCGTGACGGCCAACGTCGAGCTCGATCGCGAGTTGAAGAAGAGCATCGAAGAGCGGAAGGTCGACCCCAAGACCTCGACGCCGACGATGACCAAGACCGAAGAAGACACGGCGACGCAGGTCGGCGGCAACGGCGGAGCCGGCGGACGAACAGGCCTTGCCGCTCAGCAGCCGAACGCTCCCGCAACGCTCGCCGGGTCGGGCAGCAGCTCGCAATCCGACACCTCGAAGACCAAGAACGAAACGTACTTTGCCCCTTCGTTCGGTCAGACGAGCACACAACTCGCCGGCCTGACGCCGAAGCGCACGACCGTTGCCGTCGCCATTCCGAGCGACTACTTCGAACAAGTCTGGTTCCAACGGAATCCGACGCCGGCCGGCCAAGACCCGAAGAAGCCCGATCCGGCGGACCTGACGCAGATTCAAACCGAAGAGACGAAGAAGATTCGCGACCATGTGGCGAACTTGATCCCGACGCCGACGGATGCCGTCGGAGCGCCCGTCGATCCGACGTCGCTGGTGACCGTCACCACCTTCTCGCGGATTTCGCTGCCGGAAATCGCCGGGCCGTCGCTCGTCGACACGGCCCTGCAATGGCTCAGTCAATCGTGGAGCACGCTGGCGATGATCGTTCTCGCGCTCGTGGCGTTGATGATGCTCCGCTCGTTCGTCGCCGCCGTGCCGAACGCTCCGGAGATGCCCAACGTCATGTCGGCCACGATGTCGAACGACGAAGAGGACGAACGGTCCACTGCCGCGGCCGGCAATGCGAAGGAAGCGGCGAAGGCCAAGCCCCGCTCGCTGCAACGCAAGATCGGCACCGGGCCGTCGTTGCGCGAAGAACTGATCGACATGGTTCGCGAAGATCCCGAGGCGGCCGCCAATGTGCTCCGCGGCTGGATCGGTAACGCGACTTAACCCGCCCGACTACGCTCAAGGACGAGCTGATGAACCTGAACTCGACGATGATTCGCAAGGCCGCGGTGTTGGTTGCCGCGCTCGACACCGACGCGGCCGACGCCGTGCTCGAACGGCTGACGCCCGAACAAGCCGCGCAGGTGCGGCGAATGCTGTTCGAGCTCGACCAAGTCGATGCGCACGAAGAGCAGACCGTCATCGGCGAGTTCCTCGACCGCGATGCGTCTGTCGCGATCACGATTCACGACGAGCGCACGAGCGGCGTCGAACTCGAATTGTCGTCGAGTCCCGTCACGCAGGACGCGCCGTCGGCTCCATTTCGCTTTCTGCACGAAGCGGCCGTCGAGGACCTCGGCGAGTTGCTCACCGGCGAGCGGCCGCAGACCGTCGCGGTCGTCATCTCGCATTTGCCAGCCGATCAGGCGGCCCAAACTCTGGCGTCGCTGCCGGACGAACTGCAAACCGAAGTGATGCGGCGGCTCGCGCGGCTCGACGAGACCGACCCGGCGATCCTCCGCGAAGTCGAGGCAGGCCTGGAACGTCGCTTTCGCGGCCGTTTTCCGCAACTGGGTCGCCGCGTCGCCGGCGTCGGTGCGGTCCGTCAAATCTTGAACGAAGCGACGGCCGACGTCCGTCGTCAATGGCTCACGAACCTGTCGCGGAACGATCCGACCTTGGCCGCCAAGCTGACGCGGCCGACGTTCACCTTCGCCGAACTGGACCGCCTGACCGACGCCGCACTTCGCACCGTCTTCACGTCGGTCGCCGAACCGACGGCCGCCGTCGCGCTGGCCGGAGCCGACTTGGCGTTTGCGCGACGCATTGCGTCGGTCCTGCCGCCGATGATCGCCGCGCGGATGCAGCGGGCCGTCGATTCGCTTGGGCCGACGCGGCTCACCGACGTCGATGCCGCGCAGGACGAAGCGGTGCAGATCGCTCGCGATTTGGAATCGCAAGGTCGTTTGGAATGGTCCGACGCCGTGAGCATGGAATATCGCACCCCGGCCCGCACGGCCGTCGCCGCTTAACTGCACTGATTCAGAACGGCACCGACGCACAACGAAGAAACACTATGGCATCGATTATCAAAACCACCGCGGCCGACTCCGGGGCCCGCCCGTCGACGTTCAACTTCGACGACATGTCGGCCAAGGCCGACGCGTACGTCAAGCAAGTGCGCGATCAGGCGGGGAAGATCATCGCCGAGGCGCGCAAAGAGGCAGAGAAGATTCGTCGCCAAGCCGAGATCGACGGCCTGAAGGCGGCGCAGAAGCAGATGCAAACGATGGTCGAAGCCGAAACGGCTCGGCGAATGCAAACCGTCATTCCCGCCGTGCAGATCGCCGTCGCTGAGCTGAAGAACACGAAGAGCGCCTGGCAAGCCCATTGGGAAGCGACCGGCGTCCGACTGGCGTGCCGCATTGCCGCGCGGATTCTGCGTCGCGAACTGACGCACACGCCCGAGTTGCCGCTGAAGCTGATCCGCGAAGCGCTGGAACTTTCGGTCGCCGCCGACGGCATTCGCATC
>CAMCTH010000449.1 GCA_945877965.1 Planctomicrobium piriforme
CCGCCTGAAGGGATACCGCATCCCCGGCTCGCAAGACCGTCGCATTCCGCGTGAATATCTGATCAAGTTCCTCAAAGAACATGGTATGCCCCTCGGGGACCTGGAAGACGAAGCGATGGCCAAAGTGCTCATCGTTAGCCAGGACCAGATTCTGATTGAGAACCTGAAGCGCGAATTGCCGGCCGAGAAGTCGTTCAAGCTGTCGGTCGCGGCCAGCGGGTTCGATGCCGGGATTCAAGCCGAGAGCTTCCACCCGGATAGCATTGTGGTCGATTACTCGATCGGCCGGACCGAGGCTCAGCAAATCTGCCAGAACCTCCGCCGGAACACCGAGTACTCCGAAACGATTTTAATCGCGCTGCTGCCGGACGACGGCAACACGCAAGGCATTGATCGCTCGACGATCAACGAAACGTTCAAGAAACCGTTCGACGCCGCCCTGCTTGCGGAACGCCTCCGCACGCTGATCGGCTCGCGGAAGGAACTGGTTCGCTAACGCGAGCCAGGCTCCCGAAGCCTACGACCGATTCGCCGTTTCTCGCTCACCCGCCCCGGATGACCCCCGGGGCGGTATTTTTTGCGCCTGACGAAATTTTGTGCCGAACGAGATGCGGTCTGGCTCCCCTCGCCCCTTGCGGGAGAGGGGCCGGGGGTGAGGGGTTTTAGTCGTCTTTAACGCCTCGCAACCCCGATCGTTTTCCCCACGTTCGACCCGGCACACCCCTCGACGGTCGGTCCGGGAATCCTACAATACTGCGTGAACATTCATTTCGGGTCTCGTTAGCGTAGGATCTCGTGGCCGAACTCACGCACTTCGACGCCGCCGGGGCCGCCCGCATGGTCGACGTCGGCGACAAGCCGGTCACCGTTCGCGTCGCTCGGGCCTCGGCCTGCATCAAAATGCAACCGGCCACGTTAACCCTGATCCGCGATTGCGGGCATAAGAAGGGAGACGTCCTCGCCGTCGCCCGGTTGGCCGGCATCATGGCCGCCAAACGGACCGGCGAGCTCATTCCGCTCTGCCATCCGCTGCCGCTCGATTCGGCGACCCTCGACTTCGCGTTCGTCGACGACGAAACGCTCGGCATCGAGGCAACCGTTCGCTGCACCGGCCGGACCGGAGTCGAGATGGAAGCCCTAACCGCCGCAAGCGTCGCCGCCTTGACTGTTTACGATATGTGCAAAAGCGTCGACCGCGGAATGTCGATCGAACAAATTCGCCTGGAAGAAAAAGAGGGAGGCCGCAGCGGGCATTTTGTGCGCAGCTAGTTTTTGCGTACGACGAACAGCTCGCCGCGGGACCTGCGCCTGCGAGAACCGAATACCATGACGACCGTGACGGCCCAACAACGCGAAGCGACGCAGCGGATCTTCGGTTCGCTGTTCGGACTCATTCGCGACGATCTGGTCAAAGTCGAAGAGTTGCTCAAACTGCAACTCCGCAACGCCGATCCGTACGTCGATCAACTGGTGAAGCACGGTTTCCGCCTGGGGGGCAAACGGCTCCGCCCCGCCCTGCTGCTGCTGGCGGCGGCGGCCACCGGCACGATCGGGCCCGCCCACATCACGCTGGCCGTGGTGATGGAGATGATCCACACCGCGACGCTCATCCACGACGACGTCCTCGACGAAGCGGCGATCCGCCGACACCTGGATACGGTGAACGCCCGCTGGGGAAACAAGTCGGGCGTGCTGCTCGGCGATTTCTTGTTTAGCCACGCCTTCTTCCTCTCGGCGACGCTTGACGACGCTTACGCCTGCCAATTGATCGGCCGGAGCACGAACATCGTCTGCGAAGGAGAGATGCGGCAGATTCGCAGCGGCGGAAACCTCGACCTGAGCGAGGCCGAATACATCAGCATCATCGACGCCAAAACCGCCGAGTTGTGCGCGTGTTGTTGTCGACTCGGGGCGCACTTCTCCGCTGCCGGTACGGAACGGGTCGATGCGTTGACCCGCTACGGCCGAAACTTGGGGATCGCGTTCCAGATCGTCGACGATCTGCTCGATCTCGAAGGAGACGAAGCGGTGACGGGCAAATCGCTCGGCACCGACTTGGAACAGATCAAGCCGACGCTGCCGCTGATTCGCTTGCTCGCCAAGCTCGACCCGACCGAGCGAACGACAGTCGCCGAGCTGCTCCGATCGACAAGCGGCAACCGCCGCGAACGCTTGCTGCCGTGGCTCGAACGTAGCGACGGACTGCGATATGCCCGCGAGCAAGCGTTGAGCTACGCCCGCGCCGCCCAAGACGATCTGCTGATCCTCGCACCGGGTCCGGCGCGCGAGGCGCTGCATCTGCTAGCCGAATCAGTCGTCCGCCGCGAAGCGTAAGCCATAGCCGGTGCATCCCCGTCCGGTTCCGCTGTTCACGGGTGGCACCGCTCTGTGCCCCGAAGGGGCGTAACATGCCAGCCCGGGGCAACGCCCCGGGAAACATTTGGCGCGAACATCAGCGAGCCCTGAAAGGGGCGCAACAACGTCGACATCTTTCGCCGCGTTCTTGTTTCGCCCCTTCAGGGCTGGGTTACCTACGCGTTACTTGCGTACCCGGGGCGTTGCCCCGGGCTCGCCTATCCGCAGACGGACCCAAGATCAGTGAAATACCGGCGGGCCTAGACGCAGCTTTGCCCAAGAATAGCCGGCAGACTCCGGATATCGGCGGCGATACTCGCGGCGAGCCTCAGCGGTGGCGAAGTTTGCTCGCCCGAGTCGGCGGTCTAACTCCGCAAACCGCTTGCTTGCTTCCAATTTCCCACGCGGCATTCGAAAAACAAACCAGCCGCTGTGTATCCGATATCGCAGTGCGTGGACGGAGGCCGAGTAGGTACGGCGATTTCCGATCGGGTGTTCGTTGATCTGTAAAAAGAAATCGTTGCGACCGTCGCCGAATGCTTGGCACTCGTTCCATGTAACGACGGACGGGCCGCGGCCCGCGATACGCTCGGGCAGTCGATGACGAAAACGCTCTAACGGCGACCACCCCAGAGCGGAGGCAAATCGGCGAAGCGCGGGTAACGCATTCGCTGCTCGCTTGGGCATAGACATCACCGCAATCTCTAACCTACGCGATGATGTCCTTGATCACCGTGCCGCTCACGTCGGTCAGGCGGAAGTTCCGACCCGCGTACTTGTAGGTCAGCCGTTCGTGGTCGAGGCCGAGCAGGTGCAAGACGGTCGCGTGCAGATCGTGCATGTGCGTCTTGTTTTCGACCGCACGATGGCCGAACTCGTCGGTCGAACCGTGCGAGAAGCCCGGCTTCACGCCGCCGCCGGCGAGCCACACGGTGAAGCCGTCCGGATCGTGATCGCGGCCCGTGCCGTTCGATTGTGCAAACGGGTTGCGGCCAAACTCTCCGCCCCACCAGACGAGCGTGTCTTCCAGCAAGCCACGACGCTTGAGGTCTTCCAACAGGCCCGCGATCGGCTTGTCGACCGCTTTCGCGTGGTCGGCGTGCTTCGGCATGTTCGAGTGCTGATCCCAGGCCGGGTTGTTCGAGTTGTCGCTGTAGTTGACCTGGATGAAGCGAACGCCCGACTCCGCCAAACGTCGAGCCTGCAGGCAACGTCGGCCGTAGTCGTCGGTCTGCTTCACGCCGATGCCGTACAGGTCGAGCGTCTCTTGCGATTCGTCTTTGATATCGAGCACGCCCGGGGCGTATTGCTGCATCCGCGAAGCTAACTCGTAGGAGTCGATCACCGCTTCGAGTTCCGAATCGCCCGGGCGATCGCGGACTTGCTCGCGATTGAAGGCCTGGATCAAATCGAGTTGGGCGCGCTGTTCCATGTCGCTGCGGCGCTCGTTCAGGATGTTGCGAATCTTCGATTCCGAAGCCGGTTGGCCGGGGCGGCCGATGGCGGTCCCTTGATAAACCGACGGTAGGAAGGCGTTGCCGAAGTTCCGCGGGCCGCCGTTCCCCATCGACGGGGCGAGCGAGATGAAGCCGGGGAGATTTTCGTTCTCGGAGCCGAGACCGTATTGCACCCACGATCCCATCGACGGACGGATCAGGTTCGTGCTGCCGGTGTGCATGAAGATCGTCGCCGGACCGTGCGCGACCCCTTCGGTATGCATGCCGTGCAGGAAGCAGAGGTCGTCCATCTTGCGGCACATTTCGGGGAACAGTTCCGTTCCCCAGTGGCCGCTCTTGCCGTGCTGAGCGTACTTCCAGAGCGACTTCATCACGCGGCTCTTCGAGCCCATGCCGGTCTTAGCGACGGCGCGAGCATCGTCGAAGCTCAGCAGCTTGCCGTCTTCTTTTTCCAACAGCGGCTTGTAGTCGAAGCTATCGACTTGGCTGACGCCGCCGGCCATGAACAAGAAGATGACCCGCTTGGCCTTCGGCGCGAAGTGCGGCGCTTTCGGAGCCAGCGGATTGGCGGTGGCGGCCGCAGCGCGACCCGGCGGGTTCAACAACCCGGCGAGGGCCAGCGAGCCGAATCCGCAGGCGGTGTTTTGCAGCAGTTGACGTCGATTCATCGCAGAACTCCTTCGGTCGAACATCGTCATCATCCCGAAACTACTTCGTCAATCCAGATACCTAAAATCCAAGCAGCCGTATAACGCTTGAAAGAATCGCTCCCACGCGGCGGCGCGCGGGTCGATGCTCTCTTCGCTGCGGGCC
>CAMCTH010000450.1 GCA_945877965.1 Planctomicrobium piriforme
TGATCCGTTCGCTTCACGGCATAGATCGAGCCGATGCGGAAGTAAAGTCGCCCGAACATGTAAGCGTCGGTCGGCAACTCGTCGCGCCCTTCGCGCCCTTGCGCGAGGAGTTCGACCGCCGCCTCGCCGCATTTCAAGGCTTCGGCCGTATCGCTGCGAGCATGATACGATTGCAGCGCGTCGTAAAGTCCGAGCCCCGCTTCCCATTGCAACCGCTGGCGACGGAGCGGATCGCGACATTCCGCCAGCGACTCGGTCGTGCGTCGTTGCAACGATTCGGCCCACACGTGCGGATCGAACGTCCCTTGCAGACCGACGCACGTCGCCAGCGCGCGATGGCCGATCGTGATGCGAAGGTCGGGCGAGACGTCGCCGGACGCGATCCAAGCCTCGGCCAAGCGTTCGGCTTTCATCAGCCACTGCGGCACGACGAGCTCTTTTTGTTGCCAGTTGCCCCAGGCCACGTCTTCGGCGATCGCCAAATGCGCGTCGATCAGGATATCTTTCGCCGCGCGACGGACGCTCGGCCGCGGATCGTTCACCAGCGGTTCGGCCAGACGAATCGCCCGCGAGTGGGCGTCGATCGCTTGTTCATAATCGCGGTCGGGACCGTCGGCCAGCAAGTCGCCGCGAAGCAGCCACGCCTTGGCTTGCAGATGCGGCGAGCCGGGCGTGCCGTTGAGCACCGCTTCGCCGTCGTCGAGTGCGGCATCGAACAAGCCGGCCTCGGCCAACAGGTCGGCCCGCATCAACAGGTACTCGGCCCCTTTGGGATCTTGCTTCAACGCGGTTTCGATCGAAGCGAGTGCCTCACGACGTCGACCTGCCGCAGACAACAGGCGAGCGCGGAGCCAATGAGCCCGCGCGTTTTCCGGGTCGAGCTTGAGCGCGGCTTCGACGTCGGCCAGAGCGGCGGAGTCGAAGGTCGTCAGATTGTTTTCGGCGCGCAGCAGGAACGGGCGCGGGTCGATGACGTCGAGCCCGATCTGCACAACTTCGCGTTTCTCGGCATCGGAGAACCGGAACGAGACGCCCCGCTCGGGATAGACGACCCCCAGCGAGCGGCCGTTCTCGTCGTCGACCGAGACGGGCGTGACGGCTTCAATCCCGAGTTCTTTCGCGACGTCGTCCATGGCAAAGACTTTGCCGAGGTCGACGATGATCGACTGTGCGGTCCCCGCGTTGAACGTAACATCGACCGACGCGAATGGCTCGATAACGAAGCGGCAGCGGACTTGCTCCCCTTCGGTTTCGCGTTCGATCGGTTGTCCCCACGCCGCCAAAGTTTCGTCGAGCGACGTCTCGCCGAGCGTCACGCCGTTGAAATCGACCGCTTCGATCTCGGCGACGAGCGGCGGGGACGCAACGGCGGCAGGGCTCGGCAGATTCGCGCTGGGGAGCGCGACCGACGGCAGCGCGGAGTTCGGAGTCGTCGCAGGGGACGGGTTCGTCGGCGCGGCGACGGCGGTGTTCGACGGAGTCGAAAACGTCGGAGTCCTAGGCGGATCGAGCGTTTTCGGTACCGCAGGCAGCGCGGCGTTCGCCAGCGTTGAGTTGGTCGTTGCCGTGTTGGTCGTCGGGGCAGGAATCGGAGTCGCCGGGTTCGTCGGTAAGCTCGGCGGTGAATTCGTCGACGGCAAGCCGGGCAACGTTGTGCTCGAGCCGAGTTCCGATGGAGCGGCCGAAGTCGCGGTCGGCTTCGGCTTGGCGAGGGCGGCTGGCGGCGGCACGATCGTCTCGACGGCATCGGCACCGCCGATCACGACCGGGCCCGTGACGCTTGGCGTCGTCGTCAACGTCGCGGCCGTTCCCGAGGCGCTCGGTGCGAGCGGTTGCGCAGGAACGATCGGCTTGAGCGGCGCAGGCGTCGCGGCCGTGAGCGGCGCGGCGGGGGCGAGCGTCGCCGGTCGCGAGGAACTCGGCGTCGGTTGCAACGTCGTTGCCGGCGGAACGATCCGGACCGAGGTCGTCCCGGTGACGTTCGACGAATTCGGACTCGAACCGAGAACGAGCGGCGCGGTCGGCGGCGTCGCCGTGTTCGTGAGCGGCGTCTTCGCGTCGGTCGTAGCTGCCGGCGATGCGGTGGTGTTCGACGGAGTTGAATTCGTGGTCGTCGCCGTCGGCGTCGGGAGACGAATCTCTAACTGCGATCCGCCGCGCAACGTGCCGCTCGTCGTCGTGTTGGCGTTCGCGCTGGTTGCGGCGGGCGTTGTATTACCGTTCGATGGGTTGTCGTTCGTCGAGTTGCCGTTCGATGAGTTGCCGATGCGCAACTGCATCGTCGATTCGCCGATCGCTTGCGCCGGAATCGTCGCCCCGCCGGCCGTCGTGTTCGGAATCGTCTCGACACGGTTCGCTACGGTGCTGGGAGGCGGCGTTAATAACGGCGAGATCGGCGTCGGGGCGGCGACGTGCGTTTGTGCTGGGCTATATCGCGGCAATGTTGCGCCCGGATGTGCGGGACCCGATCGTTGCGGCGGCGCGCTCGGCAACATCGCGCCGTACGGCGACGGCGCAACTTCGCGCGGCATCGTGTAGCTCGGTCGCGCCGTCGTCGGCGTCGTCGTGGAAGTCGGCAACGGGCGCGGCACCGCATACGGCGACGGTGCGTATGGCGATGTCGCATTCGACGATGGCGGCAGCGGCGCGTTCGACGGCGATTGTGCCGCCGACATGACCGCGACGATCGCGCAGAGCGCGGCCCCGATAACGAGTGATCGAATTTGCGGCGGGCCGCTTCGGCGATTCCGCATCGCAGGTTCCTCCCTGAACGCTCGAACCCTGACTGCGCACTCCTTGCGCAGTCCCTCAAGTCGCGGGAGTATAGCGAGCCTGCCGTTACGCCCCTAGACGAATCGGCGTCGCCGGCATCGCCGGCGGCAGACGACGATCCGCGTTCCGTCGCAACGAGGCCGGCGGTACACTCCGCCCCATGCGAAACCACCTGCTATATATGGTCAAACTCGCGGCTTTAGCGCTGCTCTTCGCGATCAGGTCGTTGCCGCTCGCAGCCGCACCGCTTCCCGGGAAACCGGCGGAACCGACTCCCTGGGACGACGCCGAGTTGACGAGCGTCGCTTTCGTCGACGCCCAAACCGGTTGGGTCGTTGGGGCCGGCGGCGTCGTAATGCACACGGTCGACGGCGGCGCGCGATGGGTACGCCAGAACTCCGGTACGACCGCGCTACTTCGCAGCGTGTCGTTCATCGATCCGCAAAACGGCTGGATCGTCGGCGGCGAGCATGATGCGTACACCCATCGCGGCCGCGGCTTGGTGTTGCGCACGACCGACGGCGGTCAAACTTGGCGACGCGAACCGACGCCGTTGTTACCCGCGCTGCGACAAGTCCGTTTCGTCAACGCGACTGAAGGCTGGACCGTCGGTGAGAGTTCGACGTTCTATCCTGCGGGACTGTTCTTCACGCGCGACGGCGGGCGGAGTTGGAACGCCGCCGGCGGCACGCCGCCGCAAGGTTTGCTCTGCGCCGATATGCTCTCGCCGCATGCCGGACTCGTTGCCGCGCCGACCGGCGACGTCTTTCCCGTCACGGGACGTGTGGTGCGCGAAACGGCCGTTGCACAACTCGGGCTACGCGCTGTGAGAAAGATGTTAGTCGCCGGCGACGGTCGCGGTTGGCTCGTCGGCGACGGCGGCACGATTCTCGTCTCCGACGACGGCGGCGGGGTTTGGCGTTCGACCGCACCGCAACTACCGGGCGACGAACTCGGCGCGAACGATTGGCGGAGCATGGCGGCCGTCGGTTCGCATCTCTGGATAGTCGGCGATCCCGGGAGCAACGTGCTCCACTCGGCCGACGAGGGTCAAAATTGGGAACTGCAACCGACCGGGCAACCGCTGCCGCTAAACGATGTGACGTTCGTCGATGAAACGCACGGTTGGGCCGTCGGGGCGATGGGAACCTTGCTGCGGACTGTCGACGGCGGTCGGACATGGCAAACGACGCATGCCGAAGCGCGCCGCGCCGCGCTCTGGACTTGCTTCGCTGAAGCGACCGACATGCCGGTCGAGTTGATTGCCCAAGCAACGCTTGGCGAAGATCATCGTGCGGCCGCCGTCCTCTTCGGCCGACGCGAGTTCGACGTCACCTCCGGCGATCGCGAATTCTCCAGCGATCGCGCGACGGAAGGGTTGGACAAGCTGGGCGTCGGTCATGTGTCGGCACCGTGGCAGTTTCCGTTGCGGCAACGTCAACTGCGGGCACAACCCGCCGAGTGGTTGCATGCGTGGGAAGGGAATGACGACGCGGCGGCGTTGTTGAGGGCCGAGGCGTATCTCGTCCGGCAACTTCGCACTTGGCGACCGGAAGTAGTGCTGACGCACTCTGTGGCTCCGCGCGGCGATGCTCCGCAAGAACATTTGCTCCATCAACTCGTGCTGCAGGCGGTCGAGTCGGCCGGCGACGAGTCGCGCTTTCCTGAGCAATTGCAGGTTCACAAGTTGACGACGTGGAAGGTCCGCCGCGTGTATGTGTACACGCCGACGCAGGACCGCGGCACGATCACCCTCGCGGCGGCCGAACTCGACCCGCGGCTCGGCACCTCGCCCGGCGAACTCGCGCAACCTTGCCGCGCCTTGCTGTTCGACGCGGCCGTGACGCC
>CAMCTH010000451.1 GCA_945877965.1 Planctomicrobium piriforme
CGGGACGGCTGCCCCGGGTCTCTCTGCAATCAGAACAAGTACAAGATCGGGAACAGGAAGATCCACACCAAGTCGACGAAGTGCCAATACAAGCCGACGTTCTCGATGACGCCGGAATTCTGAGCCGTGTACTTCACCGGGATCATCAGGGCGAAGGCAATCAGACCGACGATGACGTGGATGGCGTGAAAGCCGGTGAGCGTGAAGTAGGTGCTAGCCCACATGTTGCCGCCGGGGATGACGACCGGCATCTTGAGCCAGGGGTTGTCGTCGTTCAGACCGTGCAGATGCGATTTATCGCGCGGGGCGGCTAACGGCATGATGCGGGCGGCCAGCGACGTCAGCACGTTCAGATCGCTCGAACCCGACTGCGAGCGAAGATCTGAGATCAACGCGTACTGCTTCTTTTCTTCCTCGTTGAGTTGATCGATCCCCTTCTTTTCGAGCGGCAGCGCGAGTTCGTCGGCCCGCATCTTCACGGCCGAGCCGTACTTGTAGTCGGCCCTCTCGTAGATGTTCTGATAGTCGCTGCCTTGCATGGTCGGGTAAATGCCGTGCGCGAACTTGGCGCGGTACTCGAACGCTTTCACGCCCAAGAAGATGCTGCCGAGGATGAGCGTGACGATCAGCCAGAAGCGGGCCGCATCGGACCGGTTCGACTTGCCGCATTCAAGCGCCAGCACGATCGTAACCGACGAGCAGATGAGGACGAACGTGTTGAACGCCCCGATCGGCTCGCTGAGGTGCACGGCATGCGGCACCGGCCAGACCATCTGCCCGAAGCGAAGCACGATGTACATGCCGATCAGGCCGGCGAAGAACATGATCTCCGTCGACAAGAACAGCCACAAGAACAGCTTGCCGTTGCGCAGCGGCAGAGCCGGTTGATATTCGAGCTTGATATGGCCTGAGTGGGCCGCGGCTTCGTGGGACATGGAAACGGTTCAGGGTTCGAGGTTCGGAGTTCTTGGTTCGTTTGGGTCGTCGCTTAGGAAAACGGCCCCAACATCAGCATCAACAGCAGCGACGGCAGGTAGATCAGCGTCGCTCGCAACAGCACGCGAGCGGTTCGTTCGTTTTGGCTTTTCAAGAACCAGGCGGCGCAGCCGAGTTGCACCGTTCCCAGTAACGCGGCCCAAACAAAGTAGACCGGACCGGCCGAGTGGATCATGGCAGGCAGCAAGCTGACGGGAATCAGCGCGAGTGCGGCGAAGAACGATTGTCGGGCCGCGCTCCGGCCCGTCGGATCGACGACCGTCGCCATTTTCATTCCGCCACGGGCATAGTCGTCGCGATAGAGCCACGCGATTGCCATGAAGTGCGGAAACTGCCAGAGGAAGACGATCATGAACAGCGCGGCGGCGGGGAGACCGAAGCGAACGTCGACGGCGGCCCAGCCCATGAGCACGGGAATCGCCCCGGCGACGGCGCCGACGACCGTGTTGAGCGGCGTGACGCGCTTGAGCGGCGTGTAGACGACGACGTACAAGAACCAAGTGGCGAGGCCGAGCGCGGCGGTCGTCAGGTTCACTTGATATGCGAGCACCAGCGCCCCGGAGACGGTCGTGACGAAGCCGAACGTGAACGCCTGTCGCGCCGAGATGCGGCCCGCGGGGAGCGGACGATCAGCAGTGCGCGGCATGCGAGCGTCGGTCGCGATTTCGAGCCACTGGTTGAACGCGCTGGCTCCCGAGGCGACGAGCGTCGTGCCGAGCAGCAGCCACGCCAGCAAGCCGAGATCGGGAACGCTCCAGCTGGCGGTGAACGCGGCCATCGTGACCGTCACCAGTTCCAAGACCGCAATCCGCGGCTTGGTGAGTTCCAAGTAATCTGCGAACTTCGAGGCGGTCGTCGCTTTTGTTGCGGCGACCTTTTTCGCTTCGGCGGCTTTCACTTCATCGCAAACCAAAACTCCGGCGCTCATACGACCGCCTCCCGCCAAGCGAGGCCGGCGAATAGCGGAGCCGCGAGCGTTGCCGGCCGCAGCAGTTGGCCGGCGCGAAGCGTTGTGAGCAACGAGGTGACGATGATCAGCGAGCCGACCGCGACGTGCGCCGTGGTCGTCAGCACTTGCGGCAGGCTTTGCGTTCGGACGACGAAGTCGGGCGTGGCGACCACTTGGCCGACCCATTGCGGGAAGCCGAAGTTAACGACCCACGTGCCGAGACCGAGCAGTAACTGCACGCCGAGCAGGCCGCCGAGAGTCGCCGCGAAGGAACGAAGCGGAGCGACGCGACGAGCGGCGACGATCAGCAGCACGACGTGCAGCGTCAGAATGCCCGCCATCAGCAAGTGAAACATCACCGCGACATGAAACGTTCGCGGCGGGGCGTAAACCGGCATGTGCCGCACGACGGCGCCGAGCACCAGTTGCAAGTAAGCCAAGCACGTCGTAATCAACGCGAGACGGAAGGCTTTGGGGGTTCGCTCCGTGGCGGTTGCATCGTCGGTCTGATTCCGGCGAGCCGTGAAGTACCAGATCGTCGTACAGAGTGCGAAGTACAACGGTCCGGTGCAGGCGTGCGTCATGGCGAGCAAGCGTGCATCGAGGACGACGCGCAGACCGCCGAGCACTCCTTGCGCGATGACCGCGACGAGGGCCGCGAGTCCGAGCCATTTCATCGCCGGGCGATCGTCGTGTTTCCAGAGCGACCAAGCGAGTGCGATCGTGATCATGCCGGCCGCAGCGCCGAGCAAGCGATGGCCGTGCTCGACGAAGATATCCCACGGGCCGGCAAACCATGTCGAAAGCGGATAGAGGAACAAGTTATAGCCGAACGTCCCCGGCCAATCGGGGACCGCCATGCCGGCCTCGGTCGTCGTCACCAAACCGCCGACGAAGATGAGCGGGAACACGGCGCAGACAAGCAGCGTCGCCAGCCGATGCGGTAGGCGCGAGTGCGTCGTGTTGTTCCGTGCGTCGTTCATTCGTCTCTTCGTTCTCAACAACTTCTAGTGATGATCTTCCGGAGCCTTTTCGCCCGGCGGCGGCGGTTCGGTTTGCGGGTAGTAATCCGAGTCGCGTCCCGGGAAGTGGTACTCGTACGGGCCGCGATAGACGATCGGTTGGAAGTCGAAGTTGCCGTGTCCCGGAGGGCTTGGAGCCATCCACTCCAGGCTGTTGGCGTGCCACGGATTGCGGCCGGCTTTCGGACCGAAAAAGAGGCTGTAGCCGAAGTTGGCGAAGAGCAGGATCTGCGACAGACCCATGCCGATCGCGCAGATCGTCATGAACTGGTTCATCGGCTGCAAGTGGCTGAACGTGTCCCAGTGATACGGATCGGCGTAACGTCGCGGGAAGCCGCCGACGCCGAGAATGTGCATCGGGTAGAACGTGCCGTTCAGGAAGATGAACGTCAGGAAGAAGTGCACCTTGCCGAGCTTTTCGTTCATCATCCGGCCGAACATTTTCGGGAACCAGAAGTAGATGCCGCCGAACACGCCCATCGCCGTGCCGGCGAAGAGCACGTAGTGGAAGTGGGCGACGATGAAGTAGGTATCGTGGATGAAAATGTCGACCGGCGTGGCGGCCATGAAGATGCCCGACAGGCCGCCGATGATGAACATGCTGACGAACGAGAGCGCGAACAGCATCGGCGTGGTGAATTGAATCTTGCCGCCCCAGATCGTGCCGAGCCAGTTGAAGGTCTTAATCGCGCTCGGCAGGGCGATCATCATCGTCGACACCATGAACGTGGTGCCGAGCGCGGGGTTCATGCCCGACATGAACATGTGGTGACCCCACACGATGAAGCCGAGGCCGGCGATGCCGGAGATCGAGTACACCATCGGCTTGTAGCCGAAGAGCGGCTTCCGCGCGAAGGTGCTGATGATGTCGCTCACCATACCCATCGCCGGCAGGATCATGATGTACACGGCCGGGTGCGAGTAGAACCAAAACAAGTGTTGCCACAGCAGCGGCTGCCCGCCCCCTGCCCCGGCCGGCGAACCGTTGACGATCAGCCCTTCCGGGATGAAGAAGCCGGTTCCCCACATGCGATCCAAAATTTGCATGAACAGCGCGGCGGTGAGCACCGGCAGCGCGAAGGCTTGCAACACGGCGGTGATGAACATGCCCCAGATCGTCATCGGCAGACGGAACATCGTCAGGCCGGGAGCCCGCATTTGGATGATCGTGGTCATGTAGTTGACCGAGCCCATCATCGACGAGATGCCGACGAAGATCAGGGCCCACAACCACAACGTCTGACCCATGTGGCTACCGGGCGACGCCTGATGCACGCCCGAGAGCGGTGGGTAACCGGTCCAGCCTGCCGCCGCGGCGCCGCCGTCGACGAAGAAGCTGATGATCATCAAAATGAACGCCGGCCACATGAACCAGTAGCTCAGCATGTTCAGCGTGGCGAAGGCCATATCGTCGGCCCCGACCATCAGCGGAATCAAGAAGTTGCCGAACGCCCCGGCCAGAATCGGGATGATGACGAAGAAGATCATCACTGATGCGTGCATCGTGACGAGCATGGTGTAGAACTCGGGCGAGATCTGGCCTCCTTCGCTCGCGAACAGCATACGACCGATGATCGGCATCTCGGTCCACGGCCAAGCCAGTTGCCAGCGGACCGCCAGGGCCAACAAGCCGCCGACGATG
>CAMCTH010000452.1 GCA_945877965.1 Planctomicrobium piriforme
TGCCCGACGGAGGCGATCTTTCAAGAAGACGTCGTGCCGACGGAGTGGCGCGAGTTCATCGCACTCAATCGCGAGATGGCGGAGCATTGCCCGTCGATTGTGAACAAGAAATCGCCGTCCCCATAACAATGAGAACTTGCGATCGTTACCCGATCACCACGCGCGGTTGGCGTTCCGGGTCGGGTTGCGCTTTGCAGATCAACTCACGGACCATCCAAGGGACGTTGCCTTCGCCGAATAGCAGGAAGCTGAAGCTGGCGGCGAGCGGGCTTTCGTCGCTCCAGCCGAAGTGGATCTCCGGCGGCTTGTCGAAGTCGGAGAGTTCCAACGCGGCGCTCGTCACCGCATGCGCGATCGACGCGCAGCGTTTGATTTTGATGATGAATTTTCCTTCGCTCTCGGTCACTTCCATGAGCGGCGCTTGGCGGAACTCGCTCGGGTCGCCGAGTTCGGCCTCGACGAACACGACCGGCACTTCCGGCGGCAGACGATGCTGCTCGCGGATCGTTTGCTCTTTCACTTCCAGCGAAGTCCGGCCCGGCCGATGCGGCACGAGGACCGGAAACTCGAGGTGCTTCAAGCTGTCCCACAGGAACTTCGACGTGCCGTCGACGAACTCGAAGCCTTCGAAACGCAGCTCGGTGCTGCGCGACAGGCGCGACGCGAACGACAGGACGAGCACCGTCGCAATGAAGCACAGCGCGATCTTCAAGCCGTCGGGGCGCTCGATCATATTGGCCGTCGTCGTGTAGACGAAGACGGCGCAGATCATCACATAGACCCACGGGATGCGGACCAAAAAGAATTTACCGGCGCGGCTCCGATAGACGTCGATGACCGTGGCGATGCAGGCGCTGCACATCAGCACGAGCACGCCGGTTGCGTAGGCGCCGCCTTGTGCACTGACGTCGGCGTCGAAGATCCAGGTGACCAGCAGATTCACGCCCGTGAAGACCAAGACCAGCAGATGCGTGACCTTCGCCCATTCCGGTGCCATGCCGTACCGCGGCAGATAGCGAGGCACCAAGGCGAGCAAGCCGGCCATCGCGCTAGCACCGGCAAAGCCGAGGATCATGATCGTGCTGATGTCGTAGACGGTGCCGAAGAAATCGCCGAACAGCGGATTGAGCGGCAGGCCGCTGTCGCCGTGTGCGATGTACGCCAGGGCCCGATGTTCGCCGCCGCCGCCGGGCAAAAGTTCGTGCGGATCAATCAGCGTGGCGGTCACCATCGACGACCCGAGCAAGCAGGCCGACATGATGAGCGCGGCCGTCAGCAACAGTTTTTTGGCGTTACGAATGCGGCCGGCCGGATGCGCGGGAGTGTCGGTCGGGTCGCCTTTAATCAGCGGCATGACCGCGACGCCGGTCTCGAAACCGCTCAGGCCGAGCGCGAGTTTCGGGAAGACGAGCAGGCTGACGATGATGATCGATTTCCAGCCGCCGCCGAAATCGGGGAACCCTTCGTGCATGTGCCATTCGCCGGCTTCGAGATGATGCAGCCAGGAGGTGAAGCGCTCGGGATGCGACACCAAATACGCCAAGCCGCTGCCGATGACGATCAGGTTCAGCACCAAGTAGACGCCGACGATCACGACCGCCATGCCGATCACTTCGCGGAAGCCGCGCATGAAGCTGGCCCCCAGCAGCACGAGCATCGCCATCGTCAGCGTGACCCGCTGCGGATCGACGGATTGACTCGTTAGCCAATGCGGGCCGTACTTTTCCCAGAGCGGGTTGTGCATCAAGTGCTCGGCGGCATCGGCGGCCGACAACGTCTTGGTGATGACGAAGTCGGTGGCGGCGAAGCCCAGCAGGGTGAGCACCATCAGCTTGCCCGGCCAGCCGCGTACGAGCCGCTCGAGCATCTGGATCGAGCCTTGGCCATCGGGCGATTTTTCGGCGACGTGCCGATAGACGGGCAACGCACCCAACAAGGTGACCAGCACGAGGACGACCGTCGCAATCGGGGCGATCAAGCCGGCCGCTTCGAAAGCGATCGACGGTTGATAGCCGAGGGTGCTGAAATAATCGACGCCCGTCAGACACATGACGCCGAGCCAAAAACTCTGATGACTGCCGTGTGCGTGGTCCGCGACCACAGGAACGGCGGCACGCGAATGCGTACCAGACTCGGAATGAACGGTCATACCGTCGCTAAGTAGCAACTCCCAAAGGCGCTAAGGTGAGCATGTGAAGCGATCTATCGTGAGCCGCGCGACACCGGAGAACAAGGCCCCAGGACCGAAACAATGGCACAAAACGATCGCTAAGTCGTTGCGGATCGGCCGGTTAGAGAATCCGCGCCGCTACGCCGCGGCGGAGTCGGACGACTTGCCGGCGGCTTCCGCATCGGCGGCCGCTAAGCCACGGGCCGTGCCGAGGATCTGTTCCAGCGACCAGCGATCGGGGCGATCGCAGCCGGTCATCGCGATCAGCGTACGATAGATCCGGTCCATCGCGGCGATGTCTTCCGGCGTGTCGACGGTCAGGCGAACGTCGGGCTCGATGCCGTTCCAATTCGGCGGCAAACGGCGGGCTCGAAACGGCGTCGCATCCCGGCGGAAGAACGGCGTAACGTGCTCGCGACAGTAATCGTCCAAATCGTTGCGGGCCGCCAGCGCGCGCAACGCCCCGACGCGGAACGCTTCAGGTGCCAATGGCGACAGCGGATCGATGCCCGTGTAGTCGAGGCCCGAGGCCAGATGTTCGACGACTAAGCGAAACGTCCGCTGCGGACAGTAAAGCGGATTGTCGGCCGTGGCGCGGACGACGACGTCGCCGTTTTGTAGATCGGCCGTCGCCAGCACGTAGCGCGAGAGGACATCGTCTTCCGATCCGCGGACGCAGCGATAGCCGAGACTTTCGGCAAGCTGCGCGACGGCGTCGTCGCTGGGGGCGGTCGAGGTGGCGACGATCAACTCCCAACGTCGCCCGCCGCGACGACGGACGGCCGCGAGTCGTTCCAAACAGCGCGTCAGCAACGGCTTGCCGCCGATGTCGGCCAAGGTCTTGCCGGGACGCCGACGCGAGCCCATCCGGGCTTGCAGCACGATGCGGATTTTCATTGACGGTTCCTCCCTGAACCCGCCGAACCTGGGAACGCGCCGAGGTCGGCGACACTCTATTACCCTGCCGACCTCGTCTGCCCCGGATCATACCCCCTGAGCGAAGAACGTCCCAGAGCGGATGCTTCGCCGCCGCTCTGCGCAAGCTAGGGCGATGTGGGAGTATCACCCCCCGGTGCAAGGCGAAATATATAGTTCCGTTGACTTGTTCTTTCTAGGGGGTCGCGGAGCTATCATGGTCTCTGTTCGTTCTTATGTGGGGGGAACTTCCATGGCGACCGCGCTCGACGTGTTTGCCAAATCGATCGTTGCCGCCGGGCTGATGTCGGCCGACGAGGTGAAATCGCTGTTCGAAGCGATCCCGAGCAGCGAACGCCCGCGCGACGGCGACGCCTTGGCTCAACTGCTCATCAAGCAAGGCAAGATCACCGAGTTCCAAGCTCAGCATCTCTTGGCGGGCAAGGGGGCGGCCCTCGTCGTCGGCGAGTATTTGCTCGTCGACCGGATCGGCGCCGGCGGCATGGGGCAGGTCTTCAAGGCTCGCCATCTCCGCATGCAGCGGACCGTCGCGCTGAAGATGATGTCGTCGCAGGCGATGAAGGACGAAGCGTCGGTCAAACGCTTCCAGCGCGAAGTTCGCGCCGCCGCACGGTTGGAACATCCGAGCATCGTCACCGCCTACGACGCCGGCCAGGCCGGCAAGTCGCACTACTTGGTCATGCAGTTCGTCGACGGCGGCGATCTAGCGCAGTGGGTGAAGGCCAAGGGGCAACTGCCGATCGGACAGGCGGCCGAGTTCATCGCGCAAGCCGCGCGAGGCTTAGCCTACGCGCATGCCGAGGGGGTCGTGCATCGCGACATCAAGCCGGCCAACTTGCTTGTCGACAAGAAAGGCTCCGTCAAGATTCTCGACATGGGCTTGGCCCGGATTGCCGACGGCGGAGGCGAAGACCTAACCGGCACCGAGCAGGTAATGGGGACCGTCGACTACATGAGTCCCGAGCAGGCGTCGGGCTCGAAGTCGGCCGACGGTCGGGCCGACATCTATTCGCTCGGCTGCACGTTGTGGTTTTTGCTCACCGGCAAACGACTGTACGAAGCCGAGACGCTGATCGCGCGGTTGATCAAACATCGCGACGAGGCGCTGCCTTCGCTGTTGCAAGTGCGCGACGACGCGCCGTGGTCGCTTGAACAAACGTTGCACAAGATGATCGCGAAGAAGCCCGAGGATCGTTTTCAAACGATGGACGACGTCGTCGCGGCGCTCGACGCCTTGCGCGATGGCGGCAACGCATCGGGGATGGGCTCGTCGGTCCTGCCCGACGCCGGCTTGGCCTCGTTCCTCAGCGGCATCGGCAGTTCCATCGGCGGAGCTTCGAAAATCGGCTCGGGCTCGTCGAATGTGTTGCGGCCCGGCTCGTCGGGAGTGCTACGTCCCGGTTCTTCCGCCTCGATCGTCCCGTTGGCCGGCGAGGTTCGCGTCGACGTGCTGAGCGATTCGAAGAGCGGTTCGCGACCCGAGATTCGTCCGCC
>CAMCTH010000453.1 GCA_945877965.1 Planctomicrobium piriforme
ACGCCGAGCTCGCGCGGTTGCTCGACGCTCCGTCGCCGCGCTTCGTCGAGCCGGCCGCCGCGAGCCCCGCCGCACTCCGCGCCGGGGCCGACAAACGGATCAGCAACGCCCGGCTCGTCCGCGAAGTCGCGCCAACGTTCGCGTACCCGAGTTTTCGCGAAGGCTTGGCAGCGATCGTCGCTCAAAAATCACGCGGCGGAACCGCTTACTAACGTGCGCGGCTCGGAAAGACCACGGTCGGAGCCGCGCACGTTAGTAAGCGGTTCATCTTACCCCTTTGCGGCGCGAACTTCGTCGGCGATAATGCTCCGCTTCACTCCCAGCTAAGTCATTCCTTTCACCATCCGACGCTCGAGGGTACCCATGGCCGGCCCGCTCAACAAATTTAGCTCCCGTATCACGCAACCGAAGAGCCAAGGGGCGTCGCAGGCCATGCTCTACGGCACCGGCCTGACCGATGCCGACATGAACAAAGCCCAGATCGGGATCGCGGGTGTCTGGTACGAAGGCAACCCCTGCAACATGCACATCAACACCTTGGCCGAGAAGGTGAAGGAAGGCGTGCAGGCCGCCGACCTCGTCGGCATGCGGTTCAACACGATCGGCGTGAGCGACGGCATCTCGATGGGAACCGACGGCATGAGCTACTCGCTCCAGTCGCGCGATCTGATCGCCGACTCGATCGAGACCGTCTGCGGCGCGCAGTGGTACGACGCCTGCATCGTGCTCCCCGGTTGCGACAAGAACATGCCCGGCTGCCTCATGGCCCTCGGTCGTTTGAATCGCCCGGGCCTCATGGTCTACGGCGGCACGATCAAGCCGGGCCACGCCGACGGCGCGACGCTCGACGTCGTCTCGGCCTTTCAGTGTTTCGGCGAATGGCTCGCCGGCCGCATCAGCGAAGAGAAGCGCTCCAAGATCGTCCGCTGTTCCATTCCCGGCGCCGGCGCGTGCGGCGGAATGTACACCGCCAACACGATGGCCTCGGCGATCGAAGCCCTGGGGATGTCGCTGCCGTACAGTTCGTCGATCCCGGCCGAGTACCCTGAAAAGCTCGACGAGTGCTTGAAGGTCGGCCCGGCGATTCGCAAACTGCTCGAACTTGATCTGAAGCCGCGCGACATCATGACCCGCGCTGCGTTCGAAAACGCGATGGTCGTCGTGATGGTTACCGGCGGCAGCACGAACGCCGTGCTCCACTTAATCGCGATGGCCCGCGCGGTCGACGTCGAGTTGACGATCGACGACTTCCAAAAGGTAAGCGATCGCATTCCGTATCTCTGCGACTTGAAGCCGAGCGGCAAGTACGTCTTCGAAGACCTGCACGCGATCGGCGGCACGCCCGCGTTGATGAAGTACCTGCTCGAAAAGGGCCTGCTCGACGGCACTTGCATGACCGTCACCGGCCAAACGCTGGCCGAGAATCTGAAGAAAGTTCCGGGCCTCAAGGAAGGTCAAGACCTCGTGCGGCCGATCGAAAACCCGATCAAGAAGAGCGGGCACATTCGCATCCTCCGCGGCAACCTCGCGCCGCTCGGAGCCGTCGCCAAGATCACCGGCAAAGAAGGACTCGTCTTCACCGGTACCGCCAAGGTCTACGATAGCGAAGAAGACATGCTCGCCGCGCTTGAGCGAAAAGAACTCGGCAAGGGAGACGTGATCGTCATTCGCTACGAAGGCCCGAAGGGCGGACCCGGCATGCCCGAGATGCTGACGCCGACCTCGGCGATCATGGGCGCGGGACTCGGCGAACACGTCGCGCTGATGACGGACGGACGTTTCTCGGGCGGCTCGCACGGGTTCCTCATCGGCCACGTGACGCCCGAGGCCCAAGACGGCGGCCCAATCGCGCTCATCCAAAACGGTGACAAGATCACGATCGACGCCGAGAAGAACTCGATCGACGTCGCGCTGAGCGCCGACGAACTCGCCAAACGCAAAGCCGCGTGGAAAGCGCCGCCGCTCAAAGCAACCCGCGGCACGCTCTACAAGTACATCAAGAACGTCAAGAACGCGAGCGAAGGCTGCGTGACCGACGAGTAGTCGCGTCATCGCGTTCGTCGCCGATCGAACGGCGCGAGCAGCGTGCCGACGACCAGCGTCGCCGTCAGCGAGCAGGGCAAGACCCAAGTGAAGCTGACCATCCGCGTCACGCCGAACAGTTCTTGCGCGAAGGCCAAGCTCACGCTCGTCGCCAATCCGCAGAGGCCGCCGAGCAGCGCCGCTCGATTGCCGGCTCGCGGCACGAACATGCCAAGCAGGAACAATCCGCCGAGCGGCGCCGTGAAGCAGTTAAAGCTCCGGGCCATCATGTCGATGATATTCCGATCGCGCGTCAGACCGTCGAGCACGTAAGCGGCGATCGTCATGAAGAGTCCGAGCAGGAACGTCAGCGTCTTGACGGCTCGCATGCTCGCGTCGGCCTCGGTCGTACCGCTCCTTCGCTCGGCCCGACGATTCCATTCGGCGATCAGCACCGAGGCCGCTGAGTTGATGCCCGAGTCGATGCTCGACATCGCAGCCGCCAGCATCGCCGCGAGCCACGCGCCCGCCAAACCGGCCGGCAGCCGATGCAGCGCAAACCGCGGAAAGATTTTGTCCGCCTCTTTCTTGAGCGGATCCAACCCCTCGGGCCGCGTTTCACCGAGCGTGTGATAGTAGTAGAACAACGCCAAGCCGACGACGAGCAGCAGCAAGTTGATCAGCACGCCGACCAGCGAACCGATGACGAAACTCCGCCGCGCCGACGACGTCGAACCGGCCGAGAAGTAGCGCTGCACGGTCATCTGATTGCCGATGTGCGTGCAAATGTGCCAGACGAACATGCTTAGCGCGACGGTGAAGATCGTCGACCGCGTGAACGGACTCGCATCGAAGAACTGCAACTGCGGCGTCGAGTGCTGCGTAACGACCAGTTCATACCAGGCTGCCGGCCCGCTGCCGGTCTGCACCGCCACATAGACGATCGTCATGATCGCGCCGCCGAGCATCAGCGCGACCTGCGCCACGTCGGTCCAGACGACCGCACGAAACCCGCCGGCAACGGTGTAGAGCGTCGCGACGAGTCCGACCGTCGCCGTGACGACGTACAGCGGCAACTCCGCCGCGTCGGCCAGAATCTGGCTCGACACCAACACGATGAACCCCATCCACGCGACGGCCAGCCACAGGAACAGCACGATGCCGAGCCATTTCGTCGCCGCGCCGAACCGATCGCCCAGATAATCGTAGGCCGACGTGTACTTCAACTTCGCTAGAAACGGGATGAAGATCCCGTAGACGATCGCCATCTCGAAGGGAATGGCGAGCATCTTGCCGGCCATGTTCGTGACGCCCGACTTCCAAACCTCGCCCGGCTCGCTGACGTACGTCAGGCTCGACATCAACGTGGCGATGATGCTCAGGCCGATCGCGAACCACGGAATCGTCCGACCGCCGAGAAAGTATTCGTCGTTCGTCGCCTGACGCCGCGAAAAGAGCGCGCCCAGCCACAACATGCCGAGCAAGTAAGCGACGACGACGGTGTAATCGAGCGAATGAAGAGCAAAGAGCATGAAGTCGTGGCCGGTGGTCAGTTGCCAGTGGCTAGTAAGGAAAAAGGCATTCGCAATCTCACTTAACTAACCACTAGCCACTGGCCGCTAAGCACTATTTCTCCACCGCCGCACAGGCCGCGGCAAAGATCGCGTTCATGTCGAACTTGCGATTGGCTTGCAGATCTTCGCCGATCTGGCGGATCACAATCAAGTCCAGGCTCGGCACAACCAGCATGTGATTATTCGATTTCCCGAGCGAAGCAAAAGCGTCCTTCGGCACGCCCGGAAATTTCTTGCCGGTCGTGTTGTTCCACCACAAATAGCCGTACTCCGGATTCAGGTCCTGCGACGGACCGGTCGCTTCCTTCACCCACGCGGCCGAGAGGATCTGCTCGTCGCCCCACTTGCCGTTCCGCAAGAACAGCAGGCCGAAGCGAGCCAAGCTCCGGGCCGTAATATGCAGTCCGCTATACGGCAGGCTGTACTCTTCGTTCTTGTCCCAGGTCCAATCGCTTTCGCCGATGCCGATCTTGTTGAAGATATTTTCCTTGAGTAACTCGTCGACTTGCTTGCCCGTCGCCTTCTTCAAGACCGGAGCCAGCAGCGCGAGGCCCGTGTTGTTGTAGTCCCATTTTTTGCCAGGCGCGAAGTCCATGGGTGCTTCATAGAGCGAGTAGGAGAATCGTTTCTCCACCGTGCCGATCTGGGCGTTGTTATGCACGCCGGTGTTCATGCTGATGATCTGCCGAACGGTGACCTCCTTCTTGCCGGCCGGTTTGACTTCAGGGAGTAACTCGCCGACTTTCGTATCGAGCGACAGCTTGCCGTCGGCGATCGCCAGGCCCGCAGCCGTCGAAGCGAACGACTTGCTCGTCGAGTAAACGAGATACTTCGAATCGCGGGTCGCGTCGTCAAAATACCATTCACCGACGATCTTGCCGTGCCGCACGACCAAGCCGGTCTTGGCCCCGCTCGCCTTGAGCAGCTTGCCGACCTCGTCGAGCTTCGCGGCATTCATTCCCGCGGCGGCAGGTTCCGACGTCGTCCACTCGGGCGTGGGCCA
>CAMCTH010000454.1 GCA_945877965.1 Planctomicrobium piriforme
GATCAAGCCCGTTGGTTTTTGGACGTCGCGGTGCAAGCGAACGGCGAGAAGCCGCTCGGCATGCCGCGCGCCGTCTCGGCCTCGGGCGGCAAGTACTTCTTCGACGATGCGCAGGAATGGCCCGACACGATGATGGTCACCTACGACTATCCGGGGCGACTGCTGACGTACGAAATGCGAATCTGGTCGCCGTACCCGCTCGACGGCGAACCGGAAGGGGCCGCCGTCTTCGGCGACAAAGGTTATCTGGTCATCGGCGGCAGTCGCTGGCGGCACTTCGGGACGAAGGGGGAGCTGATTATGGAATCGCCCCGTTCCAAAGGCATCGCCGAAGCGGCGCATGTTCGCAACTTCCTCGACTGCATGCGGAGTCGCCAGAAGCCGACCGCGGATCAAGAGACCGTCGGCCGGGAGTCGAGCTTGATGTCGCACTTGGGGAACGCCTCGTGGCGCGCCGGCAAAACGCTGCGCTTCGATTACGACGCTTACCGCTTCACCGACGAGGATGCCAACCAGTTCCTTACGCGGGCTGAGTATCGCAAGCCGTGGGTCCTGCCGAAGCCGAGCGAAGTGTAAGCCGGACCGAGGGGAACGACTTCGTCGAAAACACGACCGGGACGCCAAGATTCGGCTCGGCGGTGTGATCGATTTCGTCGACTGCGGCAAATCGGCGCGAGGTTTCCCCGTCGCCCGACGCGGCTTCGATTGCTATGATATTGCGACCTGGACCGGCCGATTCGGCCTCCCTCTCGCTTTCCCCACGACGACCGCCTCATGAAGGAAACCAAGGAATTTCAGTGGTGTGCTGAACGACTGAAAGCGTTGGCCGATCCGGAGCGGTTGCGAATCGTCACGGTCTTGCTGTCGGGCCCGCGGCACGTCGGCGTCTTGGCGGATGAGCTCGACGACGCGATCGTCAAAGTGTCGCACCATCTGGGCGTGCTTCGGCATTCGGGCTTAGTACTGACGCAAAAGCAAGGCCGGTTCGTGGAGTACTCGCTGCATCCCGAGGTGTTCATGGTCGCCAACGTGAGCGGCGACGAGCACTATCTTGATCTGGGCTGCTGCCGCTTGGAGCTTCCCGCCGAACGGAGCGACGAGCGACGACGCAAGTCGCGCTAGTTGTCGCACTCGCGCCGTTGCACGCAGCGTCAAACGACGTTGCGGTTCGCGCAAACTCGATCGATACTGCCGGTTCGGGCAACGGAAAGTTACCGCGTCCCCTCGGCAAATGCTTGCTCCGACGCGGCACGTCCGGCATCATGGGGGGCTCTCCCCATCGCCACCCCTCCGCCCCTGTGCATTATGGCCGAGCATCCCGCCGGTAAGTCGTCGATTCCCGGCTTCACGCCGCCGCATCCGGGTTCGCAACAGATGCCGCAATGGGACGGCGGCGAGTTGCCGTTGCCTCCCGTTTTTTCTTGGCGACACATCGCCGCGTTCGTCGGCCCCGGCCTCGTCGCCGGCGCATCGGCGATCGGCGCAGGCGAATGGCTCAACGGCCCGATGACCTGCGCCAAATACGGCGGCTCGATGTTGTGGCTCGCCACGCTGAGCATCCTCGGGCAGATCGTCTACAACATGGAGGTCAGCCGGTACACGCTCTATTCCGGCGAGTCGATCTTCACCGGCAAATTCCGGACGATACCGGGACCTTTATTCTGGCTCTTCGTGTACCTCGTGCTCGATTTCGGCACGATCTTTCCCTACCTCGCCGCCAGCGCCGGCACGCCGGTCTACTGCATCTTCAACGGGCACATGCCCGACAAGTCGATTCCCTCCGATAAGCGGATGCTGGAATACATTTCGTACGGCGTGTTTCTGTTAGCGATCGTTCCGTTGTTGTTCGGCGGAAAGGTCTACAACTCGATTCGCTCGCTGATGACGTTCAAAATCTTCACGGTGCTCGGTTTCCTCACGCTCCTCGCGATCTTTTATTCCGACTGGTCGACCTGGGTGGAAATCGGCAGCGGCTTCTTGAAGTTCGGCAACGTGCCGGTGGCGGGCGAGCCCGTCGCGGGCGCGAGCTATCCGACGGAAAACATCTTTCTGAACTGGTGGAACGGCAAGCCGATGCCCGAGTTGGACCTGAGCATGATCGCCATTCTCGGCGCGATGGCGGCGCTGGCCGGTAACGGCGGCCTAACGAACACGAACGTCAGCGGTTACACCCGCGACCAGGGCTGGGGCATGGGCAAGCACGTCGGCGCCATCCCGAGCGTCGTCGGCGGGCATTCGGTGAAGCTGTCGCACGTCGGCATGGTCTTCCCGATCAATCCCGATAGCGTGAAGCGGTTCGCCGGTTGGTATCGCCATATCTTTCGCGATCAGTTCTTCCTGTTCGGCATCGCGAGTTTCATCGGATTAGCGATGCCCAGCATGCTCTCGGTGCAATTCATGCCGCGCGGTTCGCAAACCGATCCGTGGCTCGCCGCGGGGATGACGGCCGACGGCGTGTACAACGCAGTGAACTCGCCGTTCCTCAGTCCGGCGGCCTGGTTCATGACGTTGTTCTGCGGCTTCATCGTGCTGGCGCTCAGTACCACCACCACGGCCGACGGTTACTTCCGCCGCTGGATCGACGTCCTGTGGACCGGGCTGCCGGCGATGCGAAAGTGGAAGCCCCACAGCGTCGGCAAACTCTACTTCGCCTTTTTGTGCGCCTACTGCTGCGTCGGCTTGAGCGTTTTGGCCTTCGTACCGCAAGGCATGATCATGAAAGTGGCGACGAACATCTACAACTACGCGCTGGGCATCAGTTGCTTGCACGTGTTGTACGTGAACGTCGCGCTGCTGCCTCGCGAGTTGAAACCGAATTGGTTTATTCGCGGCGCCTTGGTCTTCTCGGCCGTCTTCTTCATCGGCCTCGCCTACATCACCACGCTCACGTTGCTTCCGGAAATACAAAAGGCCTGGAGCACGTAATCCAGTTTAAGCTCTCGTTCCCAGACAACGCTTGGGAACAATGAATCACTTACGAGCGCGGCGCATACTTCGCCAACGCCTCGCGATTGAGCTCAATGCCAAGCCCCGGGCCGGTCGGCACACGCAGCAGACCGTCGGCGTCGAGTTGAAACGGCTTGGTCAAAATCTCTTCGATGTACGGCACGCCCGTTTGGAACTCGACCCAGCGGGCGACCGGCATCGCCGCCGACAGCGCCAAGTCGGCCGCCACGCCGATCGCCGTGTTCCAGCCGTGCGGCACCAGCAAAATGCCGTGATCGTACGCAGCCCAGGCGAGCTTCCGACCTTCGCTCAGGCCGCCGCACTTCGTCAGGTCGGGCTGGATGATGTCGAGCGCTCGCGCGTCGATGAACGGTTGAAACGCCTGGCGACGAACGAGGACCTCGCCGGTGGAAATCATCACCGGCGACGATTCTTTTAATTCGCGAAAGCCCGCCACGTCGTCGGGCTGCAACGCCTCTTCGAACCACACGACGTCATACTCGCCGAGCATCTGCGCCGTCCGTTTGGCCCAACTTACGCCGTGCGGCCAGAACTGCTCACTCCCGCCGGCGTCGACCATTAACTCGACTCCTTCGCCGACCGTCTCGCGGGCCGTGCGAATCAGCAGCTCGTCATACTTCTCATTCACGCGACCGAACGGCCGCCACCCCATCTTGATCGCTTTGAAGCCGCGCGACGCTTGCTCCAGCAACTTCTCACGGAGCTTGCCCGGCTCTTCGAACAAGATCGACGCATACGGCTTGATGCGGTCGCGATAGTCGCCGCCGAGCAACCGCGAGACCGGCTCGTTCAACGCCTTGCCGTACAGATCCCAGAGTGCAATGTCGATGCCGCTGATCGCGTGTTCGACCGAACCGCCGCGGCCGAGCCAGAACATCGATTGCCGCAGCTTCTCGCTCACGCGCTCCGGCATCAAGCCCGACTCGCCGAGCAGATGCTCGCGCAACAACGTCAACGCACCTTCGACTAGCGCGCGGGTCGTATAGCAACTGCCGATGCCGGTGAGACCGTCTTCGCCGACGACCTCAACCAGCGTGTTGTACTGGACGTTGGGGTCGGTGCCGCCGGGCCAGCCGTGATCGTGGGTTGCACCGCCGAGCGCAATCGTGCGGACGTCGACAATTTTCATGTTTTAGGTTCAGGGTTCATAGTTCGGAGTTCAGGGTTGAACAGAATTCGCGGTCGACAGGATTTGATTCAACCCTGAACCATGAACCCTGAACTCTGAACCTACTTAATCTTCAACCGGGCGGGCCTTGATCTTCCACACGCGGGCGGCGCGGCCGTCGACCCGTTCCGTAAAGGTGCCGACCCACACGTCGGCGTTTCCTTTTTCCTTGAAGAGCGTCATCGTGCCGACCATCGCTTCCTTATTATCGAAGTCGAGTCGCAGACGTCCGGCACCGGTCTTCTGAAATTGACCGAGCCGCTTCTGCTGCGGCTTTTCCGGAAGTTTGATTTTGCCGGGGTCGCCCGACTGCACCCCCTCGACGACCTTTTCAACCTCGGCCTTGGTCGGCAACCTCGCCGTCGGGCTTAAGTCGTAGATGGCGGTCTTCTCCAAACGGAAGCGCCCTTCGAGCGGTTTGTCTTCGCCTTTTCCTTTCGTCGCCGGGT